>JAFGON010000034.1 GCA_016926475.1 candidate division WOR-3 bacterium
AGGTATAATAATAAAATAGTAAAATTATTTTGTTCAGCGAAAGGAAGGATAATAATAAGAAGTTTAAGGATAAACTCTGGGTTGACTATTAAATACGCGTTTTTTGCCGCTGTTTCAATGGCCTTGAACATATCAGTTCAGAGGGCGGTTCTCTTTTTTGATTTTAAGTATTCCCTCTTGGCGGCTATGTCCGCGGGAACTTTAGCAGGGCTTATACTAAAATACATTCTTGACAAGAAATATATCTTTTACTACAGAACAAAAAAAATTTCACATGACATAAACAAGTTCGTCCTTTACAGTTTTTTAGGAGGACTGACGACCGTTGTTTTTTGGTCTGTTGAACTTTTTTTTGAGTTTTGTGTTAAATTACCCTCTTCAAAATACATTGGAGCTGTGTTGGGGCTCACAATAGGCTATACACTGAAATATTTTTTGGACAAAAGATATGTCTTTATCTGTTCATAGGTTTAATTCTAAAAAAAGGAGATGAAATGAGAAAGCTTTTTGCAATGTTTTTGGTTTTTTTGCCTCTGGTTTATTTAACCGCGGCTGTCAGAAGGCCTGTTTTTGAAAACTTCATGAATCATACATGCGGCTTTTGCGTTCAATATGAACCAAATATAACTCAGTTTATAAACAATCATACTGACAGTTTGACAGTTGTTCGATATCATGTTAACTGGCCTTCTTCCATCGACCCTTTCTATCTTGACAACCCCACTGATAACAATGGGAGAAAAGACTATTATGGGGTCGGTGGTGTCCCGGACAACTACATGGACGGACAGATAAACGTTAGCTATCCTCCAACTCCTCAAGCTCTTGAAAACGCCTATATAGGCGCGATGTCAGAGCCCTCCTACGTAGAAATCATACTTGGTGGAACTATCGACCTTTCAACTAAAGAGGGGACTTTAAACGCGCAGATAATAGCAGAAGAAGAACCCGGACCCGGCCAGTACTATCTTCATATAGCTGCAGTTTCAAAAAACGTCCCCTATTCTTCAGGGAACTTTTCGTCGTTTTCTTATCCGATGAGGCAGATGTATCCTTATTACGGAGGTACAGCGGTGGACTTTTCAGGTGTTTTCCCCGACACTTTGGAGAAAAACGTGAACTTCCAGCTTGACACGACTTGGTGGCACTACGACGAAAACGAAATATTTTTTGCGGTTTGGCTTCAATCCGGAGTTCTCCCTTACAGACATATCTATCAGAGCTCTGTAATTGATATTTCCGAACTTGAACCTGTCGGCGTCGAGGAAAACCCAAACGTTGTTGCGGGGCAGACAGGCTTTTTAAATGTGTATCCGAACCCGGCGGTAAATTCCGCGAGAATTGTATTTTCCGTGCCTTTTTCTCAAGAGACAAGGATAGATATAATAGACCTTTCTGGAAGAATCGTGAAAAATTTCACTCTTAACCCTTCGGATGAAAAGGAAGTCGATTTTGTGGCGGACTTGTCCGATCTTTCCGCAGGAGCTTATATTGTAAATATCGTGAGCGGAGAAAAGGTTATATCCGGATCATTGAAAATTACGCGGTGAAGTGAACCCGAACCGAAAGTTTTCGAAGAAGACTGTTTTATTTGCCGGCAATTTTTTTTACCGCGAGGGAAAAGAGTAAAAAGAAAACAGAAACAGACCCGGCGGCAACCCCGTCTGCCATTCCCATTGTGGGAATGAATTTGAAAAATATCCCGACAACAGCGGCTTCGCCGGTTATAAGAGATATCAAGGCGGTAATTCTGCCGACACTTTTGAAATAAAGCGCGCAAAATACGGCTGGAAAAGCGGCAGCCAAAGCAGAAAATGTCGTCCCTACGAGAAAATTGAATATTGCTGTTTTTGAACTCATGCCCGCCCAAGACATACCACAAACGGCAACGCAGATTAAAATCGTAAATATTTTTCCCAGGGCGATTTCATTTTTCGTCTTGATCAAATCTTTGGCGAGCATCGTGGAGACCGATAGAAGTTGAGAATCCGCTGTGGACATCAAAGCTGCGAGAGCGCCTGTCATCGTCAGAGCATAAATGAAATTTGGAGCGAAATTTTCAACCATGGCAGGAAGGACGGAGTCTGGTGAAGAGAAGGTTATTGAAGTTCCTCTCGCCCAAACTCCTATTAAAACAGGGGGGAGGAAAAGAACCCCGACGAGAAGGGGGTACAACCATAGGGATGTCTTTAAAGCTTGGATATTCTTGGCCGCGAAGAAACGGGTGAAAATATGTGGGAAAACAGGGTTCACAAAAGTCCACAGTATGATCAGGGTGATCCATTTCTGTCCTGTAAAAAAATTTTCAGGTCCCGGCCTTGAAAAATGAGAGGGAGAGATCAAATAAGCGGAGTTTCCGGCGTTTTGAAATCCCCCAAGCGATTTTGCAACGAAAATCATCGCTGTTACTATCGCCACCGTCATAAAAACGCCCTGAAAAACGTCAGTCCACGCTGTTCCCCTCATCCCGCCTAAAACGACTGTGATTCCTACCAAAAATATCGATATGCAAGCTCCTTCCCTGACAAAGTCAAATCCAAGAATAGAGGAAAGAATAATTCCCCCACCTAATGCCTGTGTGTATAGGTAGGGAAGGGTTGAAATGACTAAAACTGTTAAAAATAATTTTTTCAGCAATGGACTTTCAAACTCACCGCCGACAAGTTCAGGTAAAGTCATGTAGTTTTTTTCTTTGCTGAGTTTCCACGCTTTTTTACCAATAAAATAGAAAGCGAAAGGAACCAAAGAAGTGCCTATAGCCATTACACCATATTGCCCGAAACCGTATTTCCAGGCTGCGCCAGCGAAACCGAGAAAGAAAAAAGCCGAAAAATTCGTTGCAGCGAGAGTGAAAAAAAGGACTGCCCCTCCGAAAGATCTCCCGGCTATAAAATAATCAAAAGGAGATGAAGAGGTTTTTTTTTTCGCTAAGGCGGAAATAAAAAATATTACGAGTATGTATAAGGCGATTATAAAGTAACTCATGTTTTATCATCCCATCGTTTGACGAGATAAAAGAGTACTGGGCTCAAAGAAAAAACCAGAAAAGTATCCCAGTATATCCAAGACGGGAGTCCGAATATAATTACGGCGCTTTTGTTCCAATCCCAAAAATCGAAACTCAACACCACATAAGCGAACCAAGCAAAAACCCAAAAAAAGCGAGTCTTTTTCATTTTCTCCTCTCAGAAGTTTTAAACAGCCTTTTCCTGGATTGATCCGGCTGGGAAAGACAAAACAATGCCGGAAAGTATAGAAGAGCTCTTTTTTACAATTTTTGGCGGTTTTTGTCAATGAAATTTGATTTATTGTCCTGGATAAGATACAATGGAAACAGGATGTTTTAAGCCATCTTTGAAAGGGACGGTTTTGAAAAGACTCATGGTCTTTTTTGGAAGAGGTATTTTAACCCGATTTTATTCCCAGGATCTTACTCTATCTGCTAAAGATTTTTGGAAAAAAATAAACCAAGCGCTGGTCATGTGATTAAAACATTGAAAATGGGCGGAAAATAGATGAAAAAAATTTTGATCTACTCCTGCATCATTGTGATTCTCGTTCTTCTGTTTTTAAGGTTTGTCTCGTGCTGAGGGAAAGATGCTGAAAAAATATTCATTAGTGATAACCCTTGCTTTCTTAATTGTTTTGTCGATCTCAATTCTCTTTGGTTCTTTGCTTATAAAAAACCGGGGTAAAAAAAAAGTTGTTTCTACCCTAGAAGTCTTGAGATCCGAACAGCTGATTTTTCTGGTGACAGACAAAATTGTAACTCAGGTCATAGTACAAGTTGACAACAGTCATTGGCTGACCGGTACGGACAAATCGCTAATTTACACTGTGGTCAGGATATATTACGGAGTGGATCTGAAAAAACTGACCGAAAATGATTTGAAAAAATCCGGAGACACCGTTTTCGTCAAAATACCTGACCCTGAAATCTTGGATATCTCGGTCAACTTGACCGATGTAAGCGTTTTCGAAAGCAAATCAGGAATTGTCAGACTCGTCGATCTGATAAAGGGAGAAAACACAGCTCTCAACCTGCTCGAAGAGTTTGAAATTCAGGCGAGAAGACTGGCTGAAGAAGAGGGTATGCTGCCTTCAAGAGAAAAAATATTGATGAACCTCAATTCTTTCGCTCCCCTGTTTTCCGAACAAACAGAATTCACCATTATCTTCATATAAAATTTACTGAAATCCAACAAATCCAAAGGCTACTTTTGTCGACCTCTTTCGAAGGTTGTAGGTTTTACTTTAAAGCAGTTAAACCGGTCTAAAATGATTTTGTAACTCAAACATCAGATCTGTCGGTAGTGAGCTTGTCATTGATGCTTTGAATTATTCTTTCCCTGTCTCCACCCGCGAATCGAATGTAAATGCCTCTGAAAGTTTCTAACCTAGAAGGTCTTGAGAAAGGGCTCAGGAGTATTCCATTTTTATCCGTGTAAAATGACCTGAGCTGTTTCCATTCTTTTCTAATCCTGACCGGACCAATCTTTTTCCAAACATGATTATCGTCAAATCCGTATTGAACAGGAAGAAAAAATTCTGAGACGTAAACGAAAACGCAAAAAGTCAGCAGAAATGACAGAACAATGCTTTCCATGACCATAAAAGTGAGAAGCCAAACCGAAATCAAAACAAGAAAAGCAAAAACTGTCAACGCCGGTTTTTCTGCGGCGAGCCATCCATTCCATGACATGGTCTCGTCAGACATGGATTTCATCGATGAGGCTGTGCCAGGTTTCCTCAGGAGACATTGAAACTACTTTGGTTTCTCCAAGAATAGGCATGAAATTCGTGTCACCGTTCCACCTGGGGACTATGTGCATGTGAAAATGTCCCGGTATTCCAGCTCCAGCGGTTCTGCCTAAATTGGCTCCAATATTGAATCCGTCTGGTTTGAATTTATTCTTCAACGCTCTTAAAACTTCTTTTATGCATATATTCATGTCGGTGAGTTCTTCTGTCGTAAGATTTTCAAAAGAACCTTCATGCCTTATGGGAGACACCAGAATGTGTCCGGAATTGTATGGGTAGAGATTGAGTATAACCAAAGATTTACCGGTCAAAAGAAGCCTGAATGTTTTTTTCGGATCAGGCTCCTTAGCAGCACGGCAGAATATGCATTCATTTATGTTGTCGACGTTTGAAATGTATTTGCTTCTCCAAGGTGCCCATAGACGTTTCATATAAATAGGATATAGAAAAGTAGTTAAAGGTCAAGAAATGTTTTTCGATTGCGTGGTTGATTTCGCGTTGGCTTTCTGATACTCTGGAAAAGTGGACGGCGGTAAAAAAAAAATTCTCAGAATACTTGAATTGGAATTCGCACTTCACCCAAAACTTCAACCAGTAGATATTTGTAAACTCTGCGCGCAAGCTTCAACTGGGGTTGACCATATACTGGAAGACAGAAAAAAATTTCTTGGTGAATTAAAGTGTGAGCTTGAAGCTCTGGATGAAAATTCTGATTTGAAAAGCCCCCTGCTTCAACCGATAGACCCAAAAGGACATATAGTCAGGATTCATCTAGCTCCTCTAAAGAGAAGCGGGTTTGATAAAGGCATGATCATAAAAATTTTATCTTCGCAAAAACTTCTTAGAAGAGGACAAGATTACGCTTTTAGGCTGAAAGAAATTATGAAAGATGTAATTGGGGTAAATTTTAAAACTATTGACGTGGATATGATTGACGAATTGTTTTCACAAAACACGGTGTTCAGGCATTCAAAACCATACGGGTTCGCATCTTACAGGGTGATAAACAACATTGAGGCCAATGAATTTTGCTTTCTGAAAATTCACATGAGACCTTTTTTCTAATACCCTAAAAGTGTTATATTGAGTTTGACCCTAATATTTGATAATATGCTTAAAGGATTAAAATGCTATGTTATCGACTGTAAATAGATTGATAGCTCTTTTTCAAGATTCCCTTAAAGAACTCGGAATAGAAATTCAGGATTCAAAGGTGGAAAAACTCGCTTTCCTGGTGCATAGTGCCATGACGGGTCAAAACCGGAATTTTCACACCCCTGAGCATGTATTCCAGATTTGTGACGGAATGAAACCAGTCCAGATCCTTGCTGGTCTTTTCCACGATATCGTTTACTACCAGATAGATCAGGGCTTCCCAGTGGTATTAAAAGACACTTTGACCGAATTTGTCGATGCCGATGAAAGGGAGATTCTGATAAAAAAGAAAATAAAAGACGAAAATGTAAAAATGGTTTTAGAAGTATTCGGTTTTGAATATGGTCAAAGACTTTCGGTTATGAACGGGATGAATGAGTTTTTAAGCGCCCTTTCAGCCGTGAAACAGCTCGAAAACATCCTGCCTCAAAAACACCTTCTCGCAATTAGCGCTTGCATAGAAGGCACTATACCGTTTAGGAAAAAAAGCGACGGGGACAAAAGTTGCTTTGAAAAACTCAACGAGAGAATTATTGTTGTGAACCAAAAATATAAATTCAATCTGTCGGATGAAGAAATATCTGAAATACTTCAAATGTCGGTAGAAATGGGAAACAAAGATGTTGAAAATTTTGCGTATGAAGATGTAGCTAAATTTCTTGACTGTACTTGGGAACTTTTGCCGGAGACAAATCCGATCCTCTGGGCTCACAGTATATATTCAATAAAAAATTACCGCAGTGCTCTGATGAAAATGGAATTATTCATGGAAAACGTCGACCCTTTGAGTATTTTTCATAATTATTCAGGTTTTCCGGATGATGAAAAATTTGGAAAAATGTCAAACCAGGCAATGAGAAACGTCTCTATAGCGAGAGAATATCTTGGAGTTAAACTCCTTTCGACTGGAATAATCGAAGCATTGGCATCGAGCACCGGAGGCGATGCTCCGATTTCAATGTTTTTGGGAGATGTCAAGCAATTTGGCTACAATGACGAGGGAAGAGCGGAGCATTATCTTCCGGAAGCTCTTTTGCAGGAAAACTTGAAATACAATTATATTGTTCTGTCGCTTTTGGAGACTGAGAGACCATCTGAAAATATTTTCGACATGAGGAATTCTCCTTTTTCTTCATTTATATATAAAAAACTCGGAAAAGAGAAATGCGAAAAAAACCTCAATCTGGCAAAACTGATGTTCAAAGGAGATATCAACCCTGAGAATTTTCTCGAAAAAATCGAGGCTGAGATAGTCACTGCTTTTGCGAAATCCTGTTCTGAAATTGCCATCACGAGAAAAGAAAAGCTTAAAGCATTTTTTTAAAAAGAGCTGGTTTTGGAGGCGGTAAAATGCTCTATGCTTCTTTGGTTTTAATGGTTCTGAACTCTATCGTTTTAAACATACAGTTTTTAAAGAGTAGATGAAAATATTTCTTCGCGTCTTCAGGCGTTATTCTTTTTATTATTCATTGCTACGTTTTCTTTTAGTCACCATGATGTTTCTGAATCTGTATCTTGTTTTTTTTAAGGCAGGCTTTTTTTGGGCGTTGGTGTTTTCATCGATACCGGGTGTTTTGTATTCTGTTGTCAAAATGAACACTGTTAAAAGCCGGTTTGACGAATTGACCGGAGCAAAAGGTGTTGTCAAAGCATCCTATGAATTTTGTACAATCAAACTACCGGGTTCGGAAGATTTAAAAGAGAAAACAGTAAAAAATGGTTTGAAACTTCTGATAAGAAAATCGCTTTTCGGTGCTAAGTTTTCTGAAATTGCGACCCTTTCGATCTTGACGGCGGTTTTACTTTTTGTCCCGAGGTTCGGTGCCGCGAAATATAATATGGCGGTAGATTTAAAGGTTGTCCCGTCAGGAGACACTATTTTGATTTTGGGACAAGACCTGAAATTCACTGTTTTCCCAGCTGAAAACAGCATGGGTTTGGAAGTTGTTGTCGACGGAGAGAAACTCGCTTCTTTTATAGAAAACGACAGTTTTTCGGCTTTGCTTTTAAAACCTCAAAGAAACCTGGATTTCAGGATTCAGGCAAAAAACGACACGCTGTCCACAGGATATATATATGTCAGGTCTCCCCCTCTTACTTGCCGGTCGGCACTGCTCGTTCTTCCGATTTATTTAGGCGGTGGGGAATATAATTTAGAAAGCAAAAAGGAATATATTGTTCCTGAAGGCAGTGTTTTGAGATTTGTCTTCGAGAGTGATGCAAGAATTGAAAAATGGAATGCCGAAGGCGGAGTTTTGAAAGACGAGAGCCCTGGGAGTGTTACTTGGGAAATCGTGGCTATGGATTCTGCACTTGTGATCTTGAGGGCATGCTCTTTTCTCGGTGACACAGTCGAAGAAAATTTTCGAATAAACGTAATAAAAGACAGGCCTCCTGTCTGCAGGTTGACTTTCCCGAGTGACAGGGTTTTACAAGTGGATTTTGACAAGGAATATGTGCTGAAGTTTGAAACGCAGGACGATTACGGGCTTACTAGTTCGCAGCTCCTGATATCTCAAGATAACAGGGATGAAGCCGTTCAGGGAGTGAGCCTGGAGGGCAAGGGACCTCTTGAAATAAATTATTCTTTTTATCCTGGGGATTATTTTTCAAAACCAGGAGATACCCTTTTGGCTTACGCCCGAACGGCGGACAATAGTCCTGAACATCAGACATCATACTCTGAGACTCTTTTGTTTGTAATGCCGGATTTGTATCAAATATTCTCGCGCTCTGATTCGGTTTTTGACACCGAAAAAACTTCTTCTTTCATACAAAAAGGGAGAGATTTGATGAGAGAAATCGAGGTGCTCGAGCAGAGATTAAAACTTTCGGATTCAGTGAATTTCGAAGAACAAAGAGATTTTCAAGAGCTTCTGAAAGATCACGAGTCCCTGATAGACCAGATATCTCGATCGTTAGACGATATGGACCTGTATTTGGAATATTCCGCCGAATCTTTCATGCTCGACAGTATGATCCTTGATAAGACAAGAGAAATTGCCGAAATTTACCGAGATCTTTTGGACGAGGAGACAAAAAAGGCTTTTGAAAGGCTATACGAATTAGCCGAAAATGCTGATGAAGAAGAAATCGAAAAAATATTGAGAGAGCTTAAAATCGAGAGTGAAGAACTCGTCGAATCTCTTGACAGAACTATTGATCTTCTGAGAAGGCTTCAGATTGAAAAAAAACTTGAAGAGCTCTCCAGAAGAACGCTCGAAGCCGCCCAGAGGTCTGCGAACCTTTCGACATCTGACAGGGAGCTGATGGGGAGACAGATAAAAAATATCGAAGATGATATTAGCAGAATACTGGAGGAAATCGACGAACTTGAAACGGAATTGATCCCCGATGAAGCTCTTGATGAAATTGAGGATTCTGAGATGCAGGGAGAGATGGCGATGGAAGAAATCCAAAAAATGTCAAATTATTCATCCTCCGAAGGTTTGACGGGAAAGCTCTCGTCCATGGCTTCGCATCTTCAAAAGGCCTCACAGATAATGTCCGGAAGCAGAATGCAGAGAGCCGCATTTCTTGTCAACCAGATAAAAGAAACTGCACTCGGGATATCGGAGCTTGAAGAGAGTATTTCAAAAGGTGAAACGGATCAAATCCTATCCCTCGCCTCTCTACAGTCTGTCATTAGGGCAAAAAACGCACTCGACTCCGTCTCAAGCGTCTCGTCTTTAGCTGAAAATAATATTGTTGAGTTGTTTTCGCTCATGCAAAATGAATTAGAGAAAACCAATGAGGCAATAGACCACAGAGCGGTAATGAAGCTCGCGAACGACGCTTACAGAGATCTGGAAAGGATAGAGAGGCTGATGGAAAATTACATGTCCGGGTCAAATTCAGGTATGCTACAACAATTGTCGCAGATGGGCGGAGAACAGGCGAATATTGGCAATTCCATCTCTCAGAGCCTCAACGGAAACTATCTTTCGCAAAGTCAGTTAGCGCAGATAGCGGCACGACAAAGAGCCCTTTCTGAGAAATTGTCCCAAATTTCAGGAAATTCGAACGGTTCAGCATGGATTTTATCTGAACTTCAGGAAATTGCTCGTCAAATGGAACTTTCCGCAAACGCGATTGAGAGAGGAGAAGTGACAAGGGAACTCGTCGACAGACAAAGAGGGATACTTCAAAAGCTTTTGGAGAGCCAAAGAGCCCTCAGGGAGCAAAGAACAAGGCCTGAAAGAGTCGCTCAAAGACCGGAAGGGGAATTCCGGTATCCTTTTTTCATCGGCATAGACAACCTAATTGAACAAAAGAGAAGTTCTACAAATACGACGTCTCCATTGATTTATGAGGATGAAGCAAACGTCTTTTTCAGATATTTGATCAAAAGGTATCACGATGCAGGTTTTTAGCGTTTTTTGTGTTCTTCAGGTAGTATTTTTTAATTTCATTGAACCATCTCGAATTCAAAAAGGCGACAGTTTGTATTTAGCCCTTGGTCCGGAAGCAGCCCTGGAATATTTCAAAAACTTAGCTGTAGCGACCGATGACACAGCTTTCAACGACGTGATGAGAAGAAGAGAGTATTTTGATAAGTTGTCTGGTCTTGGAATTTGGCGGGACAGTATTTACTTCTTGGACGTAGAATACGACGACGAAACATGCGAAAGATTTCTCTCCCATGATATTCCGAACGAAGTCAAAGCGTTGTTATGGGCTAAAAAAGCGACTTATATGTTCGAAGAAGGAATTATAAGTCAATCCTCGGATTATTATCTCAGGAGCGGGGGCTCGGTTAATATGCTTAAAGCAGCGAAAATGCTTTTTGAAACACACTCTGGAACAGCTAAAGATATTCTTCTGGAAATTGTCAGACAATACCCTTATACTCTTGAAGCCGACTTGGCGAGAATATATTTGGAGGAGTTATATTAAAGAGCAATGGCAAAATAAAATACTGATACTTGGTTTGTTCGCAATTTTGCTGTGGTCGGCAAGGAATGTCATTTCCCCTCCTTTCATAGCTATATTGACTATTTTACTTCTTTTTCCTGAAAGAAAATCCCAATGGGTCAAACCTTTTTTGTACTTGTCCCTTGCCGTTTTATTTCTCTGGATTTTGCTCAGGATAAAAATAGTCGTCCTTCCTTTTGTATTCGCGTTTATTCTCGCTTATGTCATATATCCTCTCGTGAAGAAACTCGAATCGTTTAGAATTCCCAAAATACTTTCAATAATGATTTCCGAATTCATAGTAATTTTGCTTCTCGCTCTGTTTATGGTGCTTCTCGTCCCTGTTTTAATAAATCAAGTCACCAACTTTTTGAATTATCTACCGCAGATCATCACTTTCATAAACGAGAAAGCTGAAATTACCCAGACATGGATAGACAAAAATGATGTATTGATGAAAATGGGTATAGACCTTAGAAGTTTTATTTCCATAGGCCAGGATGACATTCAAAACAGCCTGATAAGAATCAAAGATGTCCTTATGATTGTCATCAACACAATCTGGTATATTTTGATCATCCCTATAATCAGCTTTTTGTACTTAAAAGAAGCCGATAAACTTAAAATGTTTTTCAAGAAATTCTTCTCAGAAAAAACAGTTGAAAAAATGAGGTTCATTCTAAAGGAAGCTGATTCGGTTATAGGTCTTTATGTCAGAAGTCAGATAATAGTGTCTATACTCGACGGAATAATAGTCGGCGTCGGACTCACTTTAATGGGCGTGAGGTATTCAGTTCTTTTAGGAGTCCTCGCCGCCATATTTTCGGTTATACCGAATTTTGGATTTTTGTTTACCGTGATTGTCACTCTTTTGATTACGATTACTGGACCTAACCCGCTTTTGATGTCTTTGAAAGCCGGAGTAGTATTCGTCATAGAAGAGATTTTGCTGACTTTTGTTATCACCCCAAACATCATGGGCACTTCAATGGGTTTGAACCCTGTGGTTATAATGTTTTCTTTGATGGTAGGAGCTTCGATGTTTGGAGTGCCTGGACTCATTCTCGCCTCTCCGGTTGTTGCTCTGCTTTCGAGGTTTCTTATGAGAATCAAAAATAAAGAATCCGAAGCCGTTGAATCAAATGAAACCCGAGTTGAGAGCAAACCCGAGACGTGAATTTAGATGACCGATCACGAGAATTATAGATTTGAAAACAGTCAGAATTTCGAGATTCTGGAATCTTTTCAAATCTTGTTGCTCGAGAACACAGCTTTCAGAGAGATGATTCGTGAAATTTCAGAAATTGACACTTTGGCCGCAGAAAAATCCGCGAGGGGCGAAGATTGCTCAAAAGAAGAAAATACGAGGAGAGGCCTAGTCAAAGATC
>JAFGON010000035.1 GCA_016926475.1 candidate division WOR-3 bacterium
TATCAGAATACTTGACGTATTTCCCGCGAGAGTTGAGGTAGTATTCCTGGGTTGGCAAGACCAGCAGAAAAACGAAATTCACTGGAGATATCGAATTTTCCATCTGCCAGGGAAAAGGGATGTCTTTCGAAGGAGAAATGCCGATAGAGACAATCGGAGAAGATATGAGGTTTATTCTAGCGTGCGGAAAAGCTATGTTCCCTTCCAGAACAAAAGAATTAATTTTTTCTCTGTCTAAAAGAGCTTTCAAAATAGTAGTGTAGTGCTCGGTTTTTACTCCCTTGAGCAGTTCGGAATACACGCCTTTTGAAGTTGAAGATTTCAGAATAAAGACGTTCTTCTCTTCGATCAAATGGATAATATTATAGCCCTTTCCCAATAATCTTTAATAAAATATATTCTATAACCTTCCATGTCAATGTTTTTCTTTGTTCTTGTCCCAGAGAAGGATATACAAGAAAAAAGGCGCGCCGAGGAGAGCGGTGACGACTCCTACAGGTAATTCCGAGGGTTGGACCGCTTTTCTGGATACTATGTCGGCAATTGTCAGAAATGCCGCTCCTGAAAAAAATGATGATGGTAAAAGAAGCCGATAATCGTTTCCGGAAATTTTTCTTTCGGCGTGAGGAACTATCAGGCCTACAAAGCCTATTGGTCCGAAAAAAGCCACGCATCCGGCTGTAAAAAGGCTTACCATGAGAAAAGAGATTTTTTGAAGAGATTGGACGTTTATTCCCCTTGAGTAGCTTATTTCATCTGAGAAAAATAAATGGTTGTATGAGTTCATGTTAAAAAAAGAGAAGACAATCAGAGGGCATGCGAAAACAAAACTCCAGAAAAAATTCGGCCAGTTAGCAAACGCGAGCGACCCCGCGAGCCATCTGTCAATTGATCCTGAAGTGAAAGGGTTGGAGATAAACCTCAGAAGGGTTATTGATGAACCCGCGAAAATGCTCAATGTGATTCCCGCCAGGACAAGGTCATGTACAGAAAATATTTTTCTCCTCGAAGAAAATATGTATATGAAAACGGTTGTCAAGGAGGAGAACAATAGAGAGAAGAATATTCCCGAAAGGGCGATAAAAGGCAAATAAGTCAGGGCCAGGTACGCGCCTAAAGAAGAGACGCTGCTCAACCCAAGTGTGTATGGTTCTACAAGGGGATTTTTCAGGGTGCTCTGAAGAATGGCTCCTGAAAGAGATAAGCCTCCGCCCAGCAAAAAAGCAGTCAGCGCTCGCGGTATTCGGTAATCGAAGAATATATCGCGCAGTACGCCTTCTTTGAGAAGGTCTGAAATAGAGATTTGGACCGCTCCGAAAAGAGGAGCCGCTGATAGAAGAAAAAAAGCAGGCAAAGCATGGCAGAATAGGACAATCGCGAGTTTCTTTTTTGTCAGAACAGTTTTCAAACCGACCTCGGGAAAACAAGAGGAGATTCACCCTGATAAACGAGAGAGAGAGAGTCTCCGAAAACATCTCTTACCGTTTTTTCGTCTATTACGTCCCGAGGTCTGCCCTTTGAATAAACTTTTCCTTCCTTGAGGATGACAATTTCATCGGAAAAGACGCTGGCGAGTGTTATATTGTGGCTTGCCATTAGGACTGTTGTGCCCCTAGACGCGAAGATCCTCAGTTTTTTGTATATGTCCACCTGATAAGAGATATCAAGAGAAGCAGTTGGTTCGTCCAAGATCAAAAAATCAGAAGCTTGGGCGATGCTTGCGGCGATCAGGGCTCTTTGGCGTTCTCCGCCGCTCAGGCCGTTGAATTTTCTTTCGGATATATGTTCTAGATCAAACTCTTTAAGAAGATTTTTCAGAGGAAAAAAATCTTGTGACTGGGCAAATCCGAATTTTCCCAGCCAGGGATTTCTGCCCAATATGATCATTTGCTCTACGGTGAAAGGTATGTCAAGACCGGCGAATTGAGGCAGGTAAGATATCATCTTGGATTTTTCTTTAAGAGAAAGTTTTGTTATGTTTTTTCCCTTAAAAAAAATTCTGCCGTGAGTTGGCTTCAGGTAACCCAGGGCTAATTTCAAAACTGTGCTCTTTCCGCTTCCGTTAGGTCCTATAATTGCCGTTAGATTTCCTTTTTTCAATTCCAGATCTATTCCGGAAAGCTTAAACTCATTCCCGTATGAAAATGAAACTCCCTCAATTTTCAGCATTGACAGCTCTTTGAAGAACAGAATGTATGTATAAGGCGGATTCTATGAAATTAGGTCCAGGCAAAAGAACCGACTCGTCAAACACGATATGTATATGCTTATTTTTGGATGCTTGTATTCCCGGGTAGGCTTTGATCCATTTTTCGACCATTTTCAGAGAATCCTCGGTGTCTTCAGATGGAAAAAGCTCAATTATGATTTCAGGGTTGAGTACAACAACCGTTTCTCTCGTTATTTCCGGATACAAAACAGTATTGTCGCCCAGGACGTTTTCGCCTCCGGCTATTGAGATAATTTCGCCTAAAAAAGTATTGCTGTTCGCCGACATAAACTTTTCCGGCGTAGATGTCCCTGAAGTTATCGCTATAAGAACTTTTGGTCTATATGGAAAATGAAGCGCAGAAAGGGATTTGACCTCTTTTCTTATGTTGAAAATTATTGAATCGCCGGTCTTTTCCCTGTTCAGTAATTTTGAAATTTCATCTATTGTACATAGAATGCTCGCTGTGTCTTCTACGGTGAAGGAGAGGACTTCGATGGAATAATTGCCGAGGAAGTTTTCAAAATCCCTGGAATTCCCGGCGATAAAAATCGCGTTCGGTTTTAAGGAGGCGATGAGTTCAAGATTAGGGTTCAATATACCCCCGACTTTGACTGCGTTTGGCGAGGCGAGGTTGGGGTCGGACCAATTGTCTATGCCGATAATATGCTGAGAAAAGCCGAGCGACGCCACGATCTCGGTCAGGTTTGGCCCTATTACGACCAACTTATCATATCTGTACTCCGGTTTCTGAGCGCTTTTTTCTGAGCAACTCAAAAGGAGAACGGAAGTTAAAACTATATGGAAGGAAGGTTTCACATCTCAATGCCAGTTCTGGCTTCTACACCTTCTCGGTAATAATGTTTCACTTCTTCCATGACTGTCACCAGGTCGGCTCTTTGGATAAATTCCATAGGCGCGTATCTTCCGGTAAAAACAAGCTCCATGTTAACGGGTTTTTTTTCTATAAGATCCAATATTTTTTTTGAATCCAAAAGGCCGAAATGGGCTGCGATGTTTATTTCGTCGAGTATGACGAGGTCGTATTCTCCTGAAGATACGGCATCAAGAGATCTTTGAAATCCCTTTTCAGCCCTTTCATAGTCAATTTTCGAGGGTGAAACCATGTCTATGAATTCCCGACCACCGAACAATTCGTAAAAAATCTGTCCCCTGAATTTGTCCAAGGCGAGGTGCTCAGAATAGGGCAGTCCTTTCAAAAATTGACCAATGTAAACTTTAAGACCTGCCCCCGCTGCGCGGATTGAGAGTCCTAACGCCGCGGTTGTCTTTCCTTTGCCGTTTCCTGTGTAAACCTGAAAATAACCCCTGACTAACTTCGCCATTTTCGATTATCCTGAACCTTCAACCTGTTATTTTTTTAGTTTCTTGTCTTGCCAAAGAACGGTATAAATTGTGATAATGCATTACCCTGTATTCCCAGGAATGGTTTTCATCCATACCGTTGACAATTATTTTTTTCCACAAATTTTTATCCTTGTCGAAGAGAGCGATGGCTCTGAAAAGAGCTGATGTAAATTCTATTTCGGAAAAAGGTGAAAATTTGAATCCGTTTCCTTTTTCTGTTATCGGATCGATATTCTTGATTGTGTCGTCGAGACCTCCGGTCGCGTGAACCACGGGCATGGTGCCGTATTTTAAAGCGAACATCTGGGTCAACCCGCAGGGTTCGTAACGGCTGGGGACAATGAAAATATCTGATGCGGCGATGATCTGGTGCGAAAGGGGCTCGTCGAATGCGTTTATGAATTTAAAGTTATTATAATGTCTTGAAATCTCGTGAAATTGTCTCTCAATTTCAGGATCACCTGTTCCTAATACGACCATATGGATGTCGCTGGAGAGAATGCCCGGGAGAACTCTGGCGATCATGTCATGGCCTTTCTGGTAAGCGATTCTTGAAATTCCTCCGACAAGAGGAGTTTTCGGGTCTTGAGGAAAATTTATTTTCCTCTGCAAATTACTTTTGCAGATAGCCTTGGTCTCTATCGAATCCGCTCCGAAATGACAACTGATGAAAGGATCTGAAAGAGGGTTCCAAAGGTTTTCATCAATTCCGTTTAAAATCCCTATCAGTTTGTTTCTTTTTTCCCTTATCAGTCCGTCGAAACCGAATCCGAATTCCGGGGACTGTATTTCCAAAGCGTATTTCTGGCTCACAGTCGTCAGCATGTCTGAGAATACTATTCCGGATTTAATCAAAGATATGTTTGAATAAAATTCAATTCCCTGAGTCGAAGCGTAGGAGGGCGGCAACCCTGTCATTTTAAAATATGACATGGGATAATTACCCTGGTAACCAAGGTTGTGTATTGTGAAAACTGTCTTAGCTTTTGAAAGCTGTTTCGGCAGATGGACACCCGCTTTAAAAAGAGCAGGTACAAGACCCGCCTGCCAGTCGTGGGAATGAATTATGTCGACGTCGAAATCGAAGCTCTTTGCCAATTGCATGGCGGCGTTGCAGAAGAATATAAACCTCTCTGCATTGTCAGGATAATCTACGTTGTTCTCGTTGTATAGTTCAGGTCTGTCGAAATATGCATCGTTCTCGACAAAAAAGAACCTCACGGAAGAAGAAGGCTCCAGGTATTTCAGAATCCTGCATTGTACGGTCTTTTCACCTGAGTTGACACGCAAGTCGTCGGTTTGGATTTCAATGTCCAGGTTTTTTTCTTTCGTGCATCTGTAGTAAGGGAGTACGACTCTCACGTCGTGTCCGATTTTGGACAGGTGCCTCGAAAGATCCCCGACCATGTCTCCAAGCCCTCCGGTTTTAGAGTAAGGATGGGCTTCCGAAGCGATTGTCAAAATGTGCATCAAGCTTCTACCTTTTTTTTCACCTGAGTGTTGTTTTCAGCGGGTTTGTCCTTGTAATCCGTTTTATAAAAACCTGTGCCTTTAAAAATGAACCCGGCGCTTGGAGAGATAATTTTTTTTGCTTTGCCTCCACACTTTGGACAAACCTTTTCCGATGAGGAATCGAAGCTTAAAAGCAACTCGAAACGTTCCCCGCATTTCTCACATTCATATTCGTATATCGGCATTTTTTCCCCTCTTTAAAACTCATTTTGAAATATTTGGACAAGACATGATAAGCTAAAAAAAAAGTTATTGAAAGAGAAAATATTTCAAAAAAAAAAAGGGGGGGTGAAGCCCCCCCTTTTTATCAGTACATGTCGCCCATTCCTCCAGGAGGCATCGGAGGTGTTTTTTCCTTTTCCGGTTTTTCGGTTATCATCGCTTCTGTAGTGATCAAAAGCGAAGCTACAGAAGAAGCGTTTTGGATGGCGCTTCTGACAACTTTTGTCGGATCTATGATTCCAGCTTTTATTAGGTCTACGTATTCGCATTTGTCTGCGTCAAAGCCAAACGATTTTTCTTTTGAATCTTTGACTTTTTCAACCACGATTGCGCCTTCCCAACCTGCATTGATGGCTATCTGTTTGAGAGGAGCTTCTATGGCTTTTTTTATCAATTCGACGCCTGTTCTTTCGTCCGTGTCAAGATCAGTTGAAGACAGAAGCTTTTCGAGTGCAGGTAAAGACCTGATCAAAGCAACTCCGCCTCCGGGGACTATACCCTCTTCTGAAGCGGCTTTTGTCGCGTGGAGAGCGTCTTCGACTCTCGCTTTTTTCTCCTTCATCTCTACTTCGGTAGCGGCGCCAACGTTTATAACGGCAACGCCTCCTGCGAGTTTAGCGAGTCTCTCCTGAAGTTTTTCCTTGTCGTAGTCGGATTTTGTCTCTTCAATCTGTTTCCTTATCTGGGAGATTCTGTCTTTTATAGCCTTTTCAGAGCCGTAGCCTTTTATTATGGTTGTGTTGTCCTTGTCTATTTTGACTGTTTCGCATGTTCCGAGATCGGACAAGAGTGTGTTTTCGAGTTTCATCCCGGCGTCTTCCGAAATCACTTTTCCACCTGTGAGTATGGCGATATCTTCGAGCATTGCCTTTCTCCTGTCGCCGTAGCCTGGGGCTTTAACCGTGGCGACTTTGAGAATGCCGCGGATCTTGTTGACGACCAATGTCGCGAGTGCTTCGCCTTCGACGTCTTCGGAGATGATGAGTAATGGTTTTCCCTGTTGGGCAGTTTTCTCGAGTAGAGGAAGCAGGTCTTTCATCCCGGAAATTTTTTTGTCGTAGATCAGAATAGCAGGTTTATCGAGAACAGCTTCCATTTTTTCAGAGTCTGTAATGAAATATGGGGATATGTAACCTCTGTCAAACTGCATACCTTCAACAATCTCGAGTTCCATTTCAAGACCTTTGCCCTCTTCGACTGTTATGACGCCGTCTTTACCTGCTTTGTCCATCGCGTCAGCTATTATATTGCCGATTTCAGTGTCATTGTTGGCGGATATTCTTCCGACCTGGGCGATTTCCTCTTTACCCTTTATGGGATTTGACATTGTCTTGAGATTTTCAACTATTGAAGCCACCGCCTTTTCGACGCCTCTTTTCAGAGCCATGGGGTTGGCTCCTGCGGTGACATTTTTTCTGCCTTCTTTGTATATGGCTTCGGCGAGTACTGTAGCTGTAGTAGTTCCATCGCCGGCTACGTCCGAAGTCTTAGAGGCCACTTCTCTGACCATCTGAGCTCCCATGTTCTCGAAGGAATCCTCTAGTTCGATTTCTTTGGCTACTGTAACACCGTCTTTTGTCACAAGAGGAGAGCCGAACTTTCTGTCTATGAGAACATTTCTTCCCTTGGGCCCCAAAGTGGCTTTTACCGCTTTGGAGAGTTTTTCGACACCTCTTGCTATTGAGTCTCTTCCTTCTTCGCCGAAGAATATTTCTTTAGCTGCCATTCTTTGCCTCCGTTATTCTTGAATTATAGCCAGGATTTCGTCTTCGTTCAGTATGAGATAATCTTTGTCGTCGACGGATATTTCCGTGCCTGCGTATTTTCCGAAAAGGATAGTGTCTCCTTCCTTGACAGGCATCGGATCCTCGTCCTTTTTGGGCTGGGCGACAGAGACTATTTTCCCTTTTTGAGGTTTTTCTTTAGCCGTGTCGGGGATAATTATTCCGCCTTTTTTTACTTCCGGTTCCTCGGATCTTTCCACTATCACTTTTCTGTTCACTGGGACCAACTTAACCGCCATAGATATGACCTCCTTTTGATGTAATATTAAGTTGAACTTATTGTGCTTTAAGTCTAAAGATATTCGAAAATAAGACATTGTCAAGATTTTATGTCAAATAATAACATACCAAATAAAGGTGTTGCAATTTTATGCAGCAGAGTGTAAAATGCGCAATATGAGACATCATAATAGGGTTACATAATGAGAGATTTGATCTTTAGAAATATTATAAATGTAAATTGTGGCATAAAGTCGATGTTTTTGCAAAATACAATGGTCTTAAACATGGCTAAACCTTATAATGAGCGCAAGAATGAGATTTGTACCCATTTGTATTTTTGGCATGTATGTTGCTTATAAAATGTTATAATGTTTGAAAACTACAAAGGAGGTTTAGAATGAAGAAAGGATTTTCACTGATCGAGCTGATGGTCGTCGTGGTCATCATCGGCATTCTTGCCGCGATAGCCATTCCGAACTTCATCAGGCTTCGTGACAGGGCGAAAGAGTCTGAAGTAAAAGCCAATGCCCACACAGTTCAGCTTGTTGCTGAAGAGTATTCCACAAAATACGACGGTTTGTATCCCGGTGGGTTAGCAGCTGTCGATGCTGGTGCTATACCAGCGAATATGAAGAACCCATTCACAGGTAATACAGCTGATGCATGGGTAGATGGAGCTGTTCCAGCAGAAGGAGAAGTTGCTTATTCACACGCAGCAGCAGCTTCCGCAGCAGCTTACACAATCTACGGTGGTGGAAAAAATGCAGATGTAATTATTACTTTAACTCCTGGCAACTAAACAGAATCTTTTGCTCAAAAAAGGGGAGATTTTATCTCCCCTTTTTTTGTTGTATAATTCCCATTTTTAACATTTTATTTAATAATCGGTAAAAACGTAGTTTATATTAAAAGTTGATTGACAAAAATCAGTTTTTTAATATAATCTCAATATGTTATTGGATACTAACTCTCTCTCTCTCTCTCTCTCTCTCTCTCTCTGCCGTTGCGTAGCTTACGACAATGTTTTTCAGGAATAAAATTCATAATGAATATTTCCATAAAAGAATATCCGGTGAAGCCGAGGGCTTCAA
>JAFGON010000036.1 GCA_016926475.1 candidate division WOR-3 bacterium
CCATGTATAGCCGTGGTCGGTTGTTTTGTAAATGAACAATGTATCTGTTCCTGATGAATGGCAGGATTGAATACCTGCGTAGATGTAACCGTTGGCGTCGTAATCAATAGCCATGTTATACCTGTAGGGAATTTCGCACTGGTTCGTGACCAGAAGATCCGGTCCCCATAGAGGGGCGTATCTCGAAGGTTCCGTGTTCGCAGTAAAGTCTTCCTGATTTTGGACAGGACAAGGCGTTGTCTCAGGAAGGATTCCTTCATCGGGATCAACGCCTTCACCTGTGCGAATTGAAACAGCTTCGGTGAAAATATTTCCTGATGGACCATATCCACTCGCGAAAATACAGGCACATACGAGCATACCGATTAGAACAAAAATTTTCTTCATCAGTCCTCCTTTTTGTTTGTTTTCAAGTAAAATTATAGTAAAAAACTATTATAATGTCATTAAAATAATATTAGCAATTTCCTTGGGAATTTCGGATCAATGATTATATTACGCAACAATGCCAAAAAATATTTGATGCCTGCCAAATGTCTGGTATAATAAAGTCAAATGGCAGGAGGTATTAATGGGCGTAAAAGAACACGGCAAAAAAATCAAACCGGCCGGAGACTTGCAAAAATACATTGATTCAACCGGTAATAAATCTGATAAAACCCATCCCTACGTCATACTTCTGGGTCTAAAACCCTGCGACACCGAACCTTTGCTCAAGAACATAGAAGGCGGTATTCCATATACCGCTTTTCAAAGACTTCAAAAAAACCTCGAGATGACGACAGGTGAACTGGCGGAGCTTCTGCAGATAAACGTACGAACGCTTCAGAGGAGAAAAAAATCCGGAAAACTCGAACCGGACGAGTCCGACAGGCTGTTGCGGCTTTCGAGGGTGTTCGGAAAAGCTCTTGAGCTTTTCGAAGGTGATTTCGATGGCGCCAAAAAATGGCTTTCCGAAAAGCAGACCGGTCTTGGGAACCTCAGACCGATAGATTTCATAAAAAGCGAAGTAGGAGCAATAGAGGTCGAAAATCTTTTGGGCAGACTCGAACATGGCGTTTTTCCTTGAAGATAACTTCCTGGCGCATAGTTAAGAAAAAATTCGAATCATCGGCTTTTTCCGGAGAAGGTTCGAGAATATACGGCGGAAGGTGGAACAGTCCAGGGAAAAAAGTTGTGTACACCTCGGAGAGTGTTTCACTCGCACTGCTTGAAATCGCAGTCCATCTAAACAGTAAGTTATTGGAAGACTTTTTTTTAATACCGGTCACTTTTGAAGATTCCTTTGTGAAAAAGGTTGATCTGAAGGATTTGCCGAAGAACTGGAGAAAATTTCCGGCACCGGTGTCGTTGAAAAGAATCGGAGATTTGTGGTACGATAAAATGAATTTTCCGGTTCTAAAAGTTCCCAGTGCAGTCGTGACGAGGGAATTCAACTATCTTTTAAACACCTCACACGAAAAATTCAGGAAGATATTAATCGGCAAACCCGAAATTTTTGAAATTGATCCGCGGCTTATTAAAAGCAGTTGATTGAGAGGTGTTTAAGATTTCTATAAACTGCGGACGATCGATGTTTGACCTTATATGCGTTGAAGGTTTATAATCAAAAAACACCCACCTTAAAAAACGGGAGGCTCCATGGTTTTTTTGTTATTTATAATGTCTCAAATTAATCCCTGGGGCAATTATCCGGAAAAACTCATTCCCGCCTCTGAAAAAGGTTACAGCATGAATTTATTCCTTCTGCGTGTTGAAGGCAATCTGGGGATTTCTACTGTCTCAGCGGGGGATGAATACATCGCGTATTTTCACGTGCCTGTTTGTTACGAGCACCAGGTTCCCGTTTATTTCGAAGTTGATAATCCTTACATGATCAACTACAGGTTCATAGAACTTACGCCTCCGAATTACATGGTAGCTGCAACTATGAGACCTGGAGCGCCGACAAGTATCAACTGGAAGGTATGGGTCCTTGTGCTTCAGGAAACATGGTCCGACCTGCCTCAGTACGTTCCGATTCCTGAACCGGGCGAGCTGCCTGATTCAGTTCTCAAATGGCTTGTCCAGACGGATTGCGCACAGCTCGAGGCGCCTATTGTGACAGCAAGCGCCGCAACTGTTCTCGGAACAACCGACAACCTTATTGAGCTGGCTGATTCGATACATTCGTTCTGCTACAAAATACCGTGGCAGTTTCCGCACTCGCCCATGGCTTTCGACGCGGTCTACGCCCTGACCTGGGGAAATTCCTGCACGGGCCACGCGCACGCCGCAGCCGCGCTTTTCAGGGCTAACGGAATCCCGGCGAGAACCCTAATGAACTGTGTGATTTTAAATACCCTATACGACCACCATTGGGCGATAGATTTTTACGTACCTGATTACGGTTGGGTGAGAATGGATCCGAGTATAGCGACATACCCGCAATACCCTTACACGGAAGCAGTGACAATGGTTTGCAACCCCGAGGACGAATTTCCCGTGTGGATGCTTCCCGGATGCGAAGCTTCATGGCACACTTCGGACCCGGTCTTTGGAAGGGGTGAACCCGGGTGGGGCGGTGGCCACACCGCTCAGCTGGAGCACTATTTCGCGGTTCAGAACGACACGGCTCTGCTCGCGAGAGTTGTTTCAGGTCAGGTTTATGCCAAACAGGTTGAGATTTGCGGTCTTCCGCTCAGTCCGCCCGACAGTATAATCCGGGAGCAGGCCGTCCAGTGCACGTACGAAGCCAAACAGGCTTTTCTCGACAACAGAATAGACGAATTTCTAAAAAACATGCAGGATGCACTGAATCTTTTCAACAGCATCACCTTACAGGATGTGGACACTGTATTTGCTGAAGATTTTGAATCCGGTTCAGCGGGGTGGACCCACGGCGGAAATTTTGACGAGTGGGAGCTAGGTATACCTTCCGTCGGACCGGTCAACTCCCATTCAGGCAGTTACTGCTGGGGGACCGACCTTGACGGAGATTACGAGGACAATTCCGACAACTGGCTGCTTTCTCCTCTGATAGAATTGCCTTCGTTGTCGACGGTATATCTCGATTTCTGGATATGGAATTCCATAGAGGACGACAACCCCTATTACACAACGGACTACGCCTGGGTCGAAGTGTCGGCTGACGGATGTGTCACGTTCGAACCGGTTTGCTCAAAGACAGGCGGGATAAACGACGACCCTGAAATCCCGGATGTCGGAGGGTGGTCCAAAATTGTGCTCGACCTTCACAAATACGCGGGAGACAAAATATATGTGAGATTCAGGTTCAGGTCCGATGTTTCCATTCACAGTACTGGGACATACATAGACGATGTTTCGATTTACGGAAGACTGAAACCTTCTACGGGCGTCGAAGAGTTTCTCCCTGTTATATTAAAACCTATAAACTTTCAAATTTCATACAATCCTCATACTGTTTCTCTAATCCTCAGCTTTAATCTGAACAGGGATGATTTTGCAGAGTGTGTTTTATACAATTTGTCAGGGCAAAAAATCAATGAAATTGCCAGCGGCCGTTTCAGTTCCGGTGAAAATGTTTTGACCGTCGATTTGAGCGGTCCAGTTCTAGATTTATCAAGCGGTAAATACTTCGTTCGCTTAACAACTTCTTCCGGTGATTGCTTTACACAGCCATTCATCATCTGTCAGTGAAAACAAAGGGCAATTATAAGCAATCATAAAATAACCAAAAAAAAGTAAAGGAGAACAACAATGGGTTTTGATTCAAAAATACTTTTTCAAACCGCAGTTCTGATTCTGGCAATATCTGTGTTTTCATTTGCCTGTTCGCAAAAAGAAACAAGGAATGAAACAGAGCAACCGGCCGATACAACTGTGACGGTTGAATCAACGGAACAGACAATCGAGAAAACCGGCACGATCGACGAGAGCGACCCGACGGATCCCAACCACATGAATTTTCCCTACGACGCCTACACATTCGAAGCTGTCGCCGGCGACAAAGTGAGGGTGGAAGTTATGACAGAAGCTTTTACACCTCTTCTCAAACTCGTCGAGGTATCCACAGGCGCGGTTCTGGCCGAATGGGACAGCGAGTATCCGACCGGAGACGCCCTGATCTACGTAATCGCCGGTCCAGGCGAATACGAAGCGAGGGTATATTCGACAAATTCAGGAACGGGTGAATATAGTCTTAAAATTATAGTGGAATAAAGCGGAGTAAACGGACGTTAGTTCTAAATAGGCAGTTATAAACCGGTAGGGTATAAACCAGTAGGTTTTTCATCATTTAATACCGTCTGTCAATTCATCGAATTCATCTTCTAATTTTCCGATATTCTCGGTCAGTAAATTTATTTCATCTTTGAGTCTCCGGAGTTTTTCTGAAAATTTCTCCGAACCTGCGGATTCCGGGTGAAGAGGTTTGAAAAGGTTTTGTTTAAATTCTTCGATTTCAGGGAATATTCTTGAGTACTCTGTTTCTTTTTTTCTATTTATGATTATATCCGCGATATTTTCTACAATCTCAGGTGTGAGTCTATTTCTTGTTCTTTTTTCAGTGAAAATTGACGCATCGACAAGCATAATCCCTTCGTCCGTCTTTTTAGGGCTAAAACCGAATATAAATGACTGCTGGTAATTTCCCAAAAAATACAGGTTTGGAAGTCTTACGGCAAAATCAAGGGGTTTTTGAGAAATCAAACTAAAAAATTCATCTCTAAGATAATCTTCAGCCAGAGTCCGTGCGTCAATGTATAGAAAAATATCTTCTCCTTCAGAAATTACAAGATTTACTTCATTTGAAAGGTATTCTTTGTAAAGATCGTCGGCTCTTCGAAATTCTCCGGGTTCTCTTGAGGTTCTGAATAAAATTCTTCTCATGGAAACGTATGATTTAGGAAAATGAATTTTTGCGAATTTTTCTCCGTAAGGCGGAGCGCCTTCAGGTTTCAGAACTCTTATTTTTTCAGATTTTGAAAATTTTTTCAAAATGGCCTGGATCAGAAAAGAATGTAAAGATTCAGTGCATACAAAAATATTACAGGTATAATTTTCGTTATAATCAAAATACACCCCGTTTTCTACTCCTGAAAACAATATATTTTCACATCCCTTTTTTTCAGCCAAAGCGATCATAAGCTCTTTGGCGTTTTCTTTAGCCCTCTGTTCTGGGTTGAAAAAAATACTTCCATGCTGAAAATACCTGAAGAGGGTGATGAAGAAAGAGCTTTTCTCACCTGCCAAGGATTTATTCTTATCCGACAGCTCAAGAGCCAATATTTTTACCTTCCTGTCTTTTTCTTCTTCATTTAAAGTGTTTTCAAAGAAGTCTTGATCAGTTTTATCCGGAAATTCAATGGAATTTGTTTTATAAAAATCATTTAACAAAAAGATCAGATTTTCATAGGCGTTTTCGTCTGTAGTAAGACCGGAAAAATAATGCTCTTTGTTTATTGAGAAAGGATTTGAAGTATCCATTGATTCTTCACAAAACTTCAAAAGAACTGTCCCGAAGAATATTGAAAAACTTTTCCATGATTGACGGCCGCCGCAGAAATTTTGATACAACCTTATGTATTCTCTCGCTTTATCTGAAAATAACCTGTCAGCTCTTTGAAGCATTTGATATTCCCAGTAAATTGTTGAGAGTGAGGTCCAGTATTCCTTTTTTATGTTCGATAATTTTCTCGTAGTATTCCATCTGTTTGGTGAGGTTTTCGTATATATTAACCGCATTTTTCTGAATTTCGATATCAGGTAAGGTTATCTCAAGGGATTCGAGAGAGTTTTTGTTAATTATGTGTGTGTTTGCCCTGTTAGATGAAAAATGAGTCTGCGAAGGGGGAAGGTTGATGTAAAGGGCAAGATAGGGAGGAAATATTTCATTCCTATTTATACCCTCTATCGGTCGTATTCTCAGGATAAAAAAATGGTGCGTCGCGACTGCATCAGAATCGCCCCTGAAAACAGCTGCAACATGATTGGTTGATTTGGCTTTGAACAGGATGTCGTCATCTTTAAGAAGATGCTTATCGAGAATTCTTCTATTGTCAATTTTAACGGATTTAAAAAGGTCAACATTTTCTAAAATAAGAGAGCGACCGACATCTGATAACTGTATTACCCGCACATCCCCATCGTTATCTTCTTCTATCGAAGACCTGAAAAGATAACCAGCTCTGATTTCACATATATCGGACAGCTTGATTCTTTTAATACCCATGACAGATGATATCATATTTAAAAAAATATACAAAGCAATAATGGTAAAAAATTTTTTTACACACTAGTAAAATTTTCTTGACAAGATATTAAATTTTTGATATATGTAGGTAATAAAATTTAGCAAGACAATAATAATTGGAGGTTAAAATGGATGAGATACTGAAAAGTCTAAAAATATGGGGTTACGAAAAGTATTCCAAAATAATTCTTGCGGCTTTGGTCACGGGGGAACCCCTTCTTTTTATAGGAAAACACGGATCAGGTAAAACATTTATGTTGTGTCAGTTAGCACGTGCGCTCGGTTATGAGACAGAAGGAGCTGAAAAAGAATTCAACGCTTACGACGCTTCAAAATCGGTTTTTGAAGATATCATCGGTTTCCCCGATCCTGAAATGATGAAAAAAGGGAAAATTGACTACATAAAATCGCCAATGACATTGTGGAACAAAAAATTCATATTGATTGACGAATTGTCGAGGGCGAATTATGCCATGCAGAGCAAATGGCTTGAAGTCATTAAGGACAGATCCTTAATGGGAGAGAATATTCCTTCGCTGAAATATGTATTTTCGGCGATGAATCCCCTGAATTATCCCGGTGCTTATTCGCTTGATCCTGCCCTTGCAGACAGATTTTCACAAATTGTGGAGATAGACGATTATTTTAAAGAAGAAGACATAATCAAAATCGTCAAAGGAAATAATGAAAAATCATCACTTCTGAGAGAAAACGAAGAATTTGACGGGAGAATTACGGAAAAACTTCAAAGTCTGATAAAGAAAGTAAAAAAAGAATATTATTCTTTGCCCAAAAAAATTACCGAAATGTCTGAAAAATTCTGCTCTGCATATTACAGAAATGCCCAGGACGTATGTTCAGAAAAAGAATACAAAGCCGTAAGCGAGAGAAGGGCGGGAATGATTTTCAGGACGCTGAAAGTCATGTTCGCGATAGACTTGTCGGAAAAAATTAAAATTACGCCGAAAGCTTTTAGGGAAAATTTTAGAATGGCATCCGAATTTTCCTGGATTTATCCCGCCATAGAGGACGGGAATACGAGAAATCTTGAGAAGGAAATACTTGAAAAGACAATCAGAGACCTGGGTTTTATCAAGATAGAGCCGGAAAAGGAGGATAGCACTGAAAGAATACTTCAAAAATTCAAGAATTCAACCTCAGGTAAAGAAGCCTTTAAATCGGTTCTGACAATTTTAAACAAAATAAGGCTTTTGCAGGAAAAGAATGTTACGCCCTGTGAAAAGGACAGCCAGCTTTTTGAAAACGTGGTTGATGTTGTGCTCAACCAAGATGCTGATTTGCTCAACAGGAATCTTAACGGAATGAGTGTTGACAGCTACAGAACAACAGGGATTTGCGACAACTACATCGACAACGACGACAATACAGCAGTTGAAATAATTTCGGAAATTTTTACAAGGGAGGAAAATTATGCTAGTGGAAGTATTCAAGAGAAGAAAACTGCTTAAGGGTCTTTCTTTTCTTGCCGCAATCTTGAAAGAAGTCGCATTCAGTTCCGAAAAGGAAATCGAAGAATTGAATGTATTTACAAGAAGAGCCGCCCACTGGATTGTGCCTCCTCCGGAAAACAGGGGCGGGAGTTTTTACAAGACTCTGAAGAAGGAATTTATTCTCGGTGACAAAAAAATGGTCGGATTTTTCTGTATTGATTCCGGAAAAGTATATGAAGTTTCGCAGTATCTTTGGGAAAAACTTACTGTAAACGGCACTATTGAAAAGCTTTTCCCCGGTTCAAGGGCAGGACTCCCTCTGAAAAAGTGCGTCAAGTTCAACAAGTTTCTCAACAAAGTCATCAATGAAATATCTATGTTTCAGAAGAACAGCAACTGGGATTATGAATTGCCGATTGTCCAGGATCGCTTGAACGAAAGCAGTTTTATTAACGTAAAGAATTTTGAAGAAATTTTCACGAAGAACGGTGATGACTATTGTTTAAAGAGCAGAGTATTCCCGAGGGTGTTCAGGGAAAAGCTTTTGATAGTCAGGGAAAGGGAAATCAAAGGAGTTAAAATCAACGACGTTCTTTTCAAGGTTGGTAAATGCACCAACGGTTCAAGATCCAGAAATGAAAATGAATATGTTTGTGTAGTGGACGGAAAGATGAAAATTCCCGGCAACAGTG
This sequence comes from candidate division WOR-3 bacterium, assembly GCA_016926475.1. Taxonomy (NCBI): domain Bacteria; kingdom Pseudomonadati; phylum Caldifarciminota; species Caldifarciminota bacterium. The sequence continues at coordinate 8,358 of JAFGON010000036.1, forward strand.
AATTCAAGTATTTCTCTCAGGACAGCCGGCTCAAGGTTTTTGAAAGCGACAGCATCGACACAAAACTCAGTTCAATTCTTAAGACTATTTATCTTCTCAAGCAAACACCGGAAGTGAACAGCTGAAAACAACCGCGTTTTAAAAGCGGTGTTTATTTTGTCTGCAAATCCCCAGATATATTATTTTACGATACAGCTCCGGAAGTCATAACCGATATTGATATGATCAAGAATATTTACAGCAGAATAGATTGCTGGATTTACAATCCCTTGCACCCCGCGCTGGACAGGTTCGCGGATTTCGAAAAAACAACCTCACTCGGAATTATTGACGGGAAAGCTCTTTGCAAAGCCGGTTAACATGAAAAACGTCAAAGAGAAATTCACGGAAATGATTTTTGAAGAAAAAAGCTTTTTAAAGCCGCTTTTCGACATTTACAAGAGCACGGTAAAAGACGTGATAGTCGAAAAGGATTCCGAAAGTGTAAAAACCGCCTGTGTCCAACAGGCCGGAGACAACGGATTCGTTATCAGAATAAACGAAGATTTCATGAAAAGAAAAATGACCGGAAAGTATGATCTTCTTTGGGTGCTGATCCATGAATTATCGCACATTTTCTTCGAGCATTTTAAATATGCCGTTAAAATCTGCCCGGAATTCACGAATTTTTGCGCTGACATAAACTGCAATTCGCTGATGTTCAACCTCAACAGGAAAAAAAGAATAAAGGTTCTTGACCGCTGTTACGGCAGTTTCTACAAAAAAATGTTAAAAAACCGTTTTTTCACAGAAAAAGACCTTATGTTTCTTCTCGCGCCGCCCTCCAAAAGCAGAAAAAGCGTGGAACAGGATTTCAAAAAAATTGTCAACCTCTCTCCGTCCCGGAAAAACACGCTCATTTCACTGTGGTTTGACAATTACTTAAAACCTGGAATGCCGGTTCCGCAGTTGGAGAGTATATTGAAAAGATTTATCCGAAAAAGGGAAAATTTCACTTACATCTCACTCGTCAACAGCGAATTGACCAAAATCAGTGCGGTCAAAACCGCCGTTTCCGGCTTTATTGATCATATAAAAACCAGTTTATACTGCAGGAACGCATCCTCCATAGAAAAGATAAAAATTAAATTTCAGGAAGGCGGGAATCTCCGAAAAGCAGAACTTCTGAAAAAACTGATGGAAAAAGTCTTCTGTGAAAATATGTTCAAAAGTGTAAACTACAAAAATGACTTGGTCGAATCGACGGGCGTCATACCGAATTTTTCAAGAAAACAGCTTTCACTTATTAATTGCGGAGTGAATACCCTTTTCTACCAGAACAAAATCCCGGCGAGGGTTAAAAGCGACGAGTTTTCGCCTGTATATATTGACCAGTCTGGTTCCATGGAATCCTACAAGGAATTGATTTACATTCTTTTGAGAAAAATCTCTGATCTTTTCCCCGGTCCGTATTTTGTGTTTTCGTCTGAACTTAAGAAGATAACCCTTCAGGACGTGAAAGAGGGGAATGCCATAACCGGCGGGACGGATATAAATCCTGTAGTCGAGCACATAAATTCGTGTAAATTCAAAAAAGCATTGATCATAACAGACGGCTGTTTCAAAAAACCGGATACGAGAGCCAAAGCGGAGACGTATGTAATTTTGCCGTCCAAATCTTGTGAAAGTCATGCTTTAAAGAGCACAATGAATGATATCGGTGATATAAAAGGAATATTTTACCTCGATGTAGAATGTGAAAACACCTCACAAAGGTTCAACCAATTGAGAAGGAGGAGACCATGTATTTTGAAGAAACGTCAATATACGAGATGAACATTAAGTTAGTAAAAAACATTCCCATTCTTCTATACGAAGATCCGAACGTAAAGGATGAAAGGGAGAAAAAAGCAAGGGATATGTGGTTTGAAGCGCTAAAAAATAAAGAGGAAACAAAAACTCCTGACGAATACTGCCCTCCCGAATACGAAGAAATCATTCTGTTGAACACTGGTTTGAGAAATTCCATCAGCAGAGAAGGCGATTTTGATTTCATTGAAAACTTTGATTATTCTACAGAAGATTCAGAAGAAAACCTTCAACTTATAAAAAATGCCTCGGAATTTTTAGGGACTGAGATAACAGTGATAGCGGGAAATGATTTTTTTGTAGATTACAGAACTGTTTTTAATTATAGAAATTCTAAAGCCGCTTTCAGCCGTGCCGTTTCAGACGGCTCTGTTTTTAGCCCTTATGCTTATCTTAAATCTACAGGCGATTTTTTTGCTGCCGATCCATATACTGCTGAATTCAGGGTTAAAAACAAAAAATACCAGATGCTCATCAACAGTGCGTCGAGATTTTCCTACCTGCCTAAAGGTGAATTGTCAGAAAAACCCATGAAGGGAGAAGAAG
>JAFGON010000037.1 GCA_016926475.1 candidate division WOR-3 bacterium
AAGCAAATGATGCACGCCGATGTTGTGCCTGAGAGAAGACTTGACAGAACCTGCCTGCATTGCGGTTACTGCGTGGATTCCTGCCCTGAGTCAGCAGTTTTCCTGGAAGAGGACGGCCCTGTTTTTGATCTTGAAAAGTGCGTCGGTTGCGGGGAATGCATCACAGCTTGTCCGGAGGGAGTGATAAAAATACTCTGGAATTCAAAGCCTGAGAACTTCGCCCAAAAGCTTGCCGAAGGCGGTAAAGCTGCGATTTTTGGAAAAGAAAACAGTTCGGTTTTCATAAACGGCCTCTTATCGGTGACCCCTGAATGCGATTGCGTTTCGGATGCCGGTGCGCCAATGATGGAAGATTTGGGATGGTTTATGTCGACCGATCCTGTGGCAGTCGACAGAGCGTGTTTTGACGCCGTTTTGCAAAATGCCGGACACGATATTTTCAAAGATGTCCACCCAAACACTTTTTTTGAAAAAACGCTGGATTACGCCGAAGAGATTGGGTTAGGAAAAAATTCCTACGAGCTGGAAGAGGTCAAATGAAAATAGTGAGAGACGCGGTCTGGGGTGACATTGAGCTTTCAGCGCTTGAAATCGAGGTGATCGACACAAAGGCGTTTCAAAGGCTCAGAAAAATAAAACAACTGGGCTGCGCGCATCTTGTTTACCCCACAGCCCTGCACACGAGGTTCGACCACAGCCTCGGATGCCTGCACTGCGCTCAGTCCATGATGGAGAATATAGAGAAAAAGGATTTTCGTTTCACGGATGAAGACAGGGTTTTGGTGAGAATGTCGGCTCTTCTGCACGACATCACCCACATACCTTTCGGTCACACTCTGGAAGACGAGAGGAGAATATTTCCAAGACACGATTTGAACATCAGGAGATGGTCTTATTTCGTGGAGGAAAGCGAAATAGGAGAAATTCTCGGCAGGGAAGGGATGGCGGAAAAGGTAAAAGAAACCCTTTTCGGCGACGAGGATGATTACCGGTCTGAAATAGTCAGGGGAGCCATTTCAGCCGATCTTCTCGATTACCTCGCGCGAGACGCTTATTTCTGCGGAATGAAAATAGGGTATGACCGGCGCGTTTTGAGGTATTTCGCCGTTGACGGGAAAAGACTCGTCATAGAGCTTTTCAAAGATGGAATATTCAGAAACGACGCTTTTTCAGAGACAGTAAACCTTTTGAGGTCGAGATATTTCATGACAGAGCGGATTTATTATCACCATTCAAAAATCGCCTGTTCGGTTATGGTTTCAAAAGCGGTAGAAGGAGCATTTTCCGCGGGGTTCGAAGAGAAGAATTTTTTGACCCTCGGTGACGAAGAAGTGCTGCATGAGATCAAAAAGTTCGGAAGAGGCGAAAACGGAACTGAATCCATAATCGATTTATACGAGAAGAGAAAACTCTACAAAAGATGCTTTCTGCACAGGACAAGGGACATAAAAGAGGACAGGGCGAGTGAGCTTTACCTGGACAAGGGAGGGGTGAGAAAAAAAATTGAGAACAAAATCGCGAAAAAACTCAAATTGCCCTCCTGGCAGATAGCCCTGTACTGTCCTCCTCCCCAAATGTACCTGAAAGAAGCCAGTGTGAATGTTCTTTTGAACAAGAACGAACACTGTAAACTCAACGAAATGGAAAATCCGGATATTTCCGCCCTCGAACACAAACACAAAAATCTTTGGAGCATCTACCTTTTTATATCTCCTGAAGCAGAAAGCCTCCGGGACAGGGCAGGAGAATCGTGTGAACAAGAGATTGGCCTGAAAAACGAATTGCCGAACGAAAAAAGAGGACAGCTATCGCTTTGGATGAATTAGAGATCGATCTTGTAAAGGTATCTTTTGAAGAGGGCAGGGAACTCTGGGTCCAAAAAAAATTCGTCTCTGTGTCTCAGATTCAACCCTACAGGTCCAGGGGAGACGAGTTTGCGGAAGAGATGGAGAATCCGGAAGGACCGGTTTTTAACGTCAGTTTTGTCGAAGCCGCGGCTTTCTGCAATTATCTGAGCGAATTGAACGGTTTTTCCCCGGCTTACGACATAGCAAAAGACCCGGTCAACCCCGACAATCTGGACACTGAAGGTTTCAGGCTTTTGACGCTGGAAGAATGGGAGAATCTTTTGTCTATGGAAGAAGAACTCGAAAAGTCCGGAATTGTCTGCCTGAGAGGATGTTTCTGGCAGTTGACCGAGACCGAAAAATCATTGCCTTTCAAACCAGACGGCAGGGCTGATTTTGAAAATCCGGAATTTATATGGTCTTACAGAATCGCCGTCGGTGGATCTTCGGATTCTTCAAAAGCCCTCGTTGAAGGGAAGCCGTTAGCGCTGATTTTAGCCTTTGAAGGAGATTACAGAACCGCTTTCAGAGTTGTTCGCGGCAACTATTCGCAAAACAAAGTTACGAGGTATTTTGACCAAAAATGATATTTTTGCCTATTTTGCCTTGGTTTTAAGCTTGACGCCTGTCTTTTTCTCCCATTCCTGAGGGTCTTCAAAATACAACAAAAACAGTTTTTCCTCTGTAGGATTTTTAGGCATGCCGTCGCCCTGACCGTGGCAGTCCTTGTATTTTTTTCCGCTTCCGCAAGGGCAGGTATCATTTCTGCCGGGTTTTTTGAACTTGTAGACGACTGTCTGCGGCCGGGATTGAGCAGGCCTTTTACCCTGGGCGTTGGGTTGTGGGTTCATGGAAAAATCATTTTTGACAGTCTGGATTGATTTGGGAGATCTTCTCTCCTGGGGCTGTATCCTCGGATGGTAAAGTCTTTTTACGATCTCTCTGTCGATTTCAAACAGCATTTCGTTGAAAAGGGTCTGCGCCTCTATGGTGTATTCTATCAGAGGGTCCCTCTGGGCGTAACCTCTCAAGCCGATTCCTTCCCTCAGAGCTTCCATTTCGTAGAGGTGGTTTCTCCAAAATTCGTCGATTATCATCAGGCTGATAAACCTCTCGATCTCCCTCATTCTCTCTTCTGTGACGGTTTTTTCCAGATATTGGTATATCTCCTCGGCTGATTTTATGAGTTCTTGGAGTACCTGATCGGCTGTAGTCTCGTTGGTAAAAGGTTTTACCTGAACAGGGCCGAAATGACGCGCGGTTTCCACCCTGAAACCCGGATAATCCGCTGTCGAAAATCCTTCCCCAAGGTATTGCTCGACGATGTATGAGGCGACTTTGTTTCTCTTGTCTCTTATGAAGCCCTTGAGGTCCCACCCCTCGAGAACTATGTTTCTCATTTCGTATATGGTGTTTCTTTGTTCGTTTAGAACATCGTCGTATTTTAGAACTCTCTGCCTTATGTCGAAGTGGAAAGTCTCCACTTTCTTCTGTGCGTTTTCAACGGTTTTGTTTACGAAGGGATGTTCTATGACTTCGCCTTCTTTAGCTCCCCAGCGGTCCATTATTCGGGCGATCTTTTCTGACCCGAAAAGTCTCATAAGATCGTCTTCGAGGGAAAGGTAAAACCTTGAAGACCCGGGGTCACCCTGCCTGCCGGATCTGCCTCTCAACTGGCGGTCTATCCTCCTCGACTCGTGCCTCGAAGTGCCGATGATGTGCAGACCGCAGGGCATGTTTTCCAGACATTTTTTCGCGCTTTTTGAAAATGTGCATTTCTCCAGGCCTTTGTGGTGTATAAGACATCCCCCGGGGCTTTTGACTATTCCCTGGGCAAGTTTTATGTCCGTTCCTCTTCCTGCCATGTTTGTCGCGATTGTGACTTTTCCATTCTGGCCTGCATAAGCGACTATTTCGGCTTCACGCTGGTGCTGTTTCGCGTTCAGGACTTCGTGGTTGATTCCGACCCTTTTGAGCATTCTGGAAAGGGTTTCAGAGGTCTCGACGGATGTCGTGCCCACGAGTATGGGCCTTCCATCTCCGTGGATTCTCTGGATTTCTTCAATTACAGCGTTGAATTTCTCGTTTCGAGTTTTGTAGATCTTATCGTTGTAGTCGATTCTTCTCACAGGTTCGTTCGTAGGTATGACTACAACATCCAAGCCGTATATTTTGTGGAATTCCCTGGATTCTGTCTCTGCTGTTCCGGTCATACCGGAGAGTTTTGTGTACATTCTGAAATAGTTCTGTATTGTTATTGTAGCTATAACCTGGGTTTCGGCTTCAATAGGCACATTCTCTTTGGCTTGAAGGGCTTGGTGAAGGCCGTCTGAATACCTTCTGCCAGCGAGAATTCTGCCGGTGAACTCGTCTACAATCATTACTTTTTTATCCACGACTACGTATTCGTCGTCTTTGTTGAAAAGCGAATACGCCTTGAGAAGCTGGTTTACGGCGTGGATTTTTTCGCTTTTTTCGGCGTAGAGCCTGTGGATTTCGTCTTCCTGCTTCACTTTCTCTTCCAAAGAAAGCGAAGAGTCGGTTTGAACTTTTTTCAAAAGGATGCTTATATCAGGCAGGGTGAAAAATTCCAGGTCGTTGGGAGAAATTGCTTTTCTGCCTTTTTCGGATATGTTTATTGTCTGCCCTTTTTCGTCGAGTGTGTAATAGAGCTCCTCGAGCAGGATCGGCATTTTTTTCGACTTACTCATTCCGTCTTCAGCCATGATTTTTTTCTCTGTGTCATCGATGAGCGAGGTGATTCCGGTTTTTTGCTGAAGTTTCATAAGTCTTTTAAACTTCGGATTTCCATTTTTTGCTATAAGAAATTTTACGCCTGCCTTTTCCCGGTCGCCTTCTTCGAAAAGTTTTTCCCCTTCCGTGATGAGCTGGTTTAAAAGGTTGTTCTGGAGCCTTACGATTCTCTCTACGGAGGGATTTAGATCCTGGTATATCGTGTCTTTTTTATCAGTTTCAACGAGGCCGGAAATTATGAGGGGGGTTCTCGCTTCGTCTATGAGAACCGAATCGACTTCGTCGACAATACAGTAGTAGTGTCCTCTTTGAACTCTGTTTTCAGGATGTATGGCGATGTTGTCCCTTAGGTAGTCAAATCCGAATTCGTTGTTTGTCCCGTATGTTATATCGGCGGAATACTGGACTTTTCTGTCTTCAAAAGTCATGCTCGATTGAACACAGCCCACAGTCATGCCGAGTTCGGTGTAAATGTTTCCCATCCACTCGCTGTCTCTTTTTGCGAGGTAGTCGTTGACCGTGACAAGGTGAACCCCGTGTCCGGGTATCGCGTTGAGGTAGACCGGCATAGTCGCGACGAGGGTCTTGCCTTCTCCGGTAGCCATTTCGGAGATTTTTCCCTGATGAAGGACGACTGCGCCTATCAACTGGACATCGTAGGGTATCATCTCCCATGTTATTTTGTGCCCCATCACGTCGATTTGTCTGCCTTTGAGCCTTCGGCAGGACTCTTTTACCATCGCGAAGGCGGTCGGCATGATCTCGTCGAGATATTTCATCTCGGCTTCAAACCTCGATTTTTCGAGTTTTTTAAGCTGTTCCTTCAGATCGGCTCTTTCTGTGGAATTTTGAGAAATCTTGATCTTCTCCCGGACATCGGCTATGGATGAATCGTATGATTTTGTCCTGTTTTTTATTTCACGGCGGAATTCCTCGGTCATGGCGGGAAGATTTTTGGATTTCAGGGTTTCGTAAATGGCGTTTATACGGGATGCATTCTGGAAGATTTTCGCCACTTCTCTTTCATTTTTTGTCTTGACAAATTTTCTAAACAATTTAACTGGTGTTTTCATTCATCAACTCCAACTATTTCCGGAAAATCGGCTTCTTGAATTCTCTGACCTACTGACTGGAGCAATTTTCCGAGAAGTTTATAATCCAGGCTCAGAGGCGCCAAAAGTGTTATCCATGTCCACCAGAGGCGTGTCGAGTGTTCGCTTTCCGTGTCTGTCCATAGAGGCGTGACTGATCCTATGCCGAAACAAAGTGAAGACCTGCAGTCGGTCTGAGCGATATCGACGCCTCTTTTGCCGGGGAAAAATACAGTCACCGTCCCGAACCGATTCGCGGCTTTTTTGGGGCTTATTACGCTTTGAATCCTTTCGATCATGGAAATCTTGTTTCCTGAACAAGTAGATTCTTCGTACCACTGGTGAAGAGAGAAAAGCTCTGTTTCTTGAGGTTTGTGCAATATTCCTTTATCCTCCACAGAAATTATCAACTCCGGGAAATGTTTGAAAAATATACCATGCGTGCCCATAAGTTCCGGAAAATCTTTTACAGAAAGGGCTATAGCCCTGATTATGAAGACCGGAAGCGGCACGACTATGTCTTTTTTCAAGGCTATTTCTTTTTTCAAAGAAATTAATCCCGAAATTTCTACAAACTTCGCTAAAAAATTTTTCTTGCATGGAAACATAATAATTATTATATTCTAATTTTTTTGCGAAGATAAAAAAAGTATTTTTTTGAAAAGTTTCAAATTACGTTTTTTATCTACATTTACATATCTTGACAAAAAAGGAGAAAAAAATGGGCATAATTGAGAAAAGTTCTTTGGAGCAGATACAAATCGAGATGAAAGAATACAAAAAGAAAAAATATCTCGATATAAGAACTTACTACCAGTCAGAGGGTGAGTGGAAACCTTCAAAAAAAGGGGTTACGATACACCCTGAAAATCTCGACAGCCTTTTGGAGATAATCTCAGAAATAAAGAATCAGTACGACAAAGAAACCCACGCCGATTGATTTTACGCCGTCTTCATGACGGCTTCAATTCTCTTGATGACCGGCGGGTGGTTGTAGTTGATCAGCACGTCGAAGAAATGCGGTGTCAGATTGCCGAAGCTTGAGATATGAATTTTCTTCAGGGCTTCAATGAAAATATCACTTTTCCCGGTTGATTCGACTGCGAACCTGTCGGCCTGGTATTCGAATTTCCTTGATAAAAAATTCATCAGGACTGAAAGTATCAAAGAAAGCGGCATGTACACTATAGCAAAAGCAGTCATTGCGCCGTAAATCGAGAAATTTTCCAGGCCGAGGGCGCTCACCGTGTAGGGATTTCTGATGAAAAGATACAGCAGGAAGAACATCAGAAAACTCTGACCCGACATCAACAGCATATTGGACAGTATGTGTTTTTTCTTGTAGTGCCCCATTTCGTGCCCGAGGACCGTCAATATTTCTTCGTTGTCCAGCTTTTCCAAGAGCGTGTCATAAAGGACTATTCTCTTGGTCTTCCCGAAACCGGCGAAGTATGCGTTCGGCTTTGTCGTCCTTTTCGACCCGTCCATTTTATAAACTCCGCTGTATGAAAAGTTGAATTTTTTGGCGTAGTCAAAAATTATTTTTTCAAGTTCTTCGTTCTCGACAGGGGTGAACTTGTTGAAAAGAGGGGAGATGACCACAGGAAAAACCCAGTTCAGGGCAAAAAGGATCAAAGTGACAGCGCCCCAGGCGATCAGCCAGGATAAATTACCGATTTTGATAAAACAGAAAAGAACAAGGCCCGTAACAGGTATTCCTATGACTATAGAAAGCAAAAGGCCTTTGAGAAGGTCGAGAATAAAAGTTTTGCGGGTCGTTTTGTTGAACCCATAGTCGTTTTCTATTTTAAACTGTGAATAATATGAAAATGGAATGTTGAATACGGATGAGATGAGAAAAAGGGAGAAGAAAAAAATTACTCCCGTGAAGACCTCGTTTAGTTTAAAATTTCTGGCGAAAATATCGACGAAATTCAACCCTCCAAAAATTATTACAGCAAGAATCGCGAAAGTTGATACCGTGTTGCTGAAGATAGAAAATATGGATGTTTTTTTCTTGTACTCCCGGTACTTTTGCTGTTTTTCCTCGTCGAAATAACCTTTGAATTCGTCGGGTATCTGCTTTTTTGACGATCGTATCCTCAAGAAATCCACAGTGAGTTCCAACACACAACCGGCGATTATTATGAACAGAAACATTAAAAGATAAACTGTTTTCATGGTGCTTTCCTTTTGTATCTCGACATCTGCGAGTTTGAATTTTCCGGAGATTTTTTGTCTATGAAATCATGAAAATTGATTTTGCAATATAAAAACATACGCGATTATTATCATATTTTTCAGACAAGATAAACGTAAAGATTTAGTGCTGTTATTTAGCTTAAGTTTGGCAGGGTTCTATTATTTTTAGTTAAACATCCTGAGTTTGCTGTTTATAATAATAGACCTAATTTTACGATGGACAGAAACTGAATTTATTAACACCCGAAAGGAGATTTTTAAATTGGATATTCCAAGGATTTTCAACATCACAGAGAGTGATCACCGCATACACAACCCGATCACACCGGAAAAGCTCGCTGCTCTCGGCGAAGCACTGCGTCTGAAATCGGGAGACCGAGTACTCGACCTGGGCAGCGGGTCGGGGGAGATGTTGTGCACCTGGGCGCGGGACTACGGCATCATCGGCACCGGCATCGACATGAGCGAGTTATATACTGAGAAGGCGAAACTCCGCGCTGAGGAACTCGGTGTCGCCGATCGAGTCAAGTTCATACACGGCGATGCCGCGGGCTTTGTATCCGACGAGGAAGTCAGCGTGGCGGCCTGTGTCGGTGCTACTTGGATCGCCGGGGGAGTCGCCGGCACTATCGAGCTTCTTGCGAGTAGCCTGCGCACCGGAGGGATCATCCTCATCGGCGAGCCCTACTGGCGGCAGAAGCCGCCTACGGAAGATATCGCCAAGGGCTGTCTTGCACGCTCAATCTCAGACTTTCTCATGCTACCGGAACTACTCGCGTCTTTCGACCGTCTTGGTTACGACGTAGTTGAAATGGTCCTGGCCAACCAAGACTGCTGGGACAGATATGAGGCGGCAAAATGGCTCACCATGCGCCGTTGGCTTGAAGCCAATCCCGGCGACGAGTTCGCGAAAGAAGTTCGAGACAAACTGACCTCGGAACCAGTGCGCTACGCCGCTTACACGCGTGAATATATGGGCTGGGGCGTGTTTGCTTTAATGAAGCGGTGATGAGGGGACTGCCGTAAAATTACCGCGCCCGTCGAGCCAAACGAATTGAGTACGGCGGTGATGAATTACTGTCCGAGGTGATGGCTATCCTGGATGCCTGTATATATTAGTGGTTCAACCACCATTACCGTTTTGTTTTTCAATTTCTTGCGATGAAGCGTTCAACGCGTTTGTAATACAAATCCATCCGTTTATAAAGTATTTTACGGTATTTTGGATTGCACTGGGCTTCTGCTACAGCCCAAAGGCTCCAGAAGACCCAAAAAGACGCCAGACAGAGATCAATATGCTTCAGTTGCTCCTCAGGTAAGAGGCGTATCCGGGTGTATCCATCGAGTAGAGCCTCCCGGAACCGAGGCAGTTTTACATCTTCCTGGCAGTGTTCCAGCGCTAGGGACAGATCGTAAATGTAATACCCAAAACCGGAATCATCAAAGTCTATGGCCAGCGCTTCTTTGCCACAGAAAAGCACGTTAGCATCCAAACCGAGATCTCCATGGATAAGTCCATATACATTGGGGCTTTTACCCCACCCGTCCATTGCCACTTTCATTTTACTGGAAACAATTTCGAAAGGTTTTACGTATTTCTGCGGCAACAGAGACCAGGCTTCGCTTGCAGGAATACCGGCTCCGCCACCTTCCATAAACAGCCCGACCCAATCGTATTTTCGTTTTGAGAGATTTGCGGGGGGATCCCAATGCGAGGCATGATTATGCAACCCAGCCATAAGTTGCCCCTGTGCTTTAAAGTGGCAGGATCGAATATTTTTTACGACTGAACGACCTTTAATCCACCGGAGGAGCGAGCAAATGCGTTCCTCTGGTATCCCGGGAATCAAGACGCGAGTAAATAATTTGCCATCCAATGTCGGGACTGGTTCCGGCACCGGAAGATTGGCATCCCTGCGCATAGACGCGAGCCATGCCAGTTCCAATTCGATTGCCTCAGGTGTTTGATAGCCGTGCTGGTGAACCCTTAGCATATATTGACCCGGAACATACAAGTTATCTTTTGTGCTTGATTTGGGTTTGATTTCATGAATCCTGAAGATGGTATTTCCGGCCTGTCTTAGAAATTTGATGCGGGTGTTGGATAATCCGTAAGCGTCCAGAGCTAATTGTGCCAATCCTCTAATTCTTCGGATTCGACCGAGATTTGAAAGTTCTTCAAAATTTTTCATGATACATTTTAACGCGCTCTTTTAAAAATTATACTATTAGCCTTACTCGATAGTAAATTACCTCTTCGCTTTGAGGTCACTGTCGCTGAAAAATTAGGAGTGAACCTTGCATCTTTGCCAGCTGCAGCCTAAAAACTCCTTCTTCACTGCGGTTTGGATTTCTTCATGCGCATCTGAAGCAATATAACATACCTTCTTGACTCCACGGTCTTTTATGTTTTTGAATATCAGCCGCCAATTATCCTCGGTCTCTTGATACATAGGCTCTATTGCCAATATCTCCCTTTTTCCTGAGCTGTTTACTCCATGTACTACAAGTACTGCCATTGAAATTACATGGCCATTGTCCCTGATCTTTTCATACAACGCGTCTACCCAGACAAAAGGATATATAGTATCCAGTTTTCG
>JAFGON010000038.1 GCA_016926475.1 candidate division WOR-3 bacterium
AAACCATCTTTTGTTTTCAAAATACGCCAAATAATCCAAAGCTTCTGTTACGTGTTCTTTGAACATATCAAAAAACTTTTGGAGGTCCTTTTCTGAATATTTAGTGCATTTGGGCTCATAAATTCTCTGGGCTTGAAATTTTTCTATGAAAATATCGTCGTAGAAATCGGCGTTTATGCAGATTTCGTAAAATATGTTGTATAACTTGTATGGTTCACAAAGCTCAAGAGGAATTTTTATCCTGAAGAAAAGTTTGCTTTCTTCGAGAACTATCTGAGTTAGAAACAGTATTGAAAAATTTATTTCTGAAACCTGCCTTAAAAGAGGATTAACTTTGCTTTCCGGAATACTCAGGAAAGGGGCGTCTATATACAGGGAATCTTCGGAGATTTTCAAGTTCAGTACTATAGAACCGTGAGGTATGCTGAATTGGTCTCCGGTTTTATTTCCGTATTTCTTAATAACTTCCGGATTCAGGTAATTTAAAAAGTTGATGACTGTTTGTCTGAATTTCTTGTCGTTGAAGGAATCGATGGTGACTTGCCATCTATTGGTAAAATCTGTCAGACCTATTAAACCTCCGATAGGTTTTTCATAAAGATACGAATTGTTCATCATACCTCCGTTCCCTGAGATTGTTTTTAGCCAACATTTACGAAAGAAAGATTTTTTTGTTCAGAAGTTAAAACTATCACTTTCTCCGGTTTAAAACCTATTACTTTATTTTTGCACAAAAATCAACGATATACCTTCCCGAAGCGAAACTTCAGCTGTGTCGCTTGTGAAAACATTGCTCAAACCCCTGCTGCCTAACCTGATGTCGGTGTTGATGACTTCGTATTGGAATCCTTTCAAGGAAAGACCTTTTATGTTTTCGCCAAAAGGAAAAATTGAAAATATTTTGTCTTTGAAGTTTCCTTTCAATGTTATTTCGCAAGGACCAGAAACGGCAGAAATAGACCATTCGTCGTCAACAATTTCAATTACTTGGGGCTTTTTGAATAGAAGAGATAGATTTGAAAAATAATGATCAGGTCTTTTTCCAAGTGCGTTTACAAGATAAATTTTTTCAGGATGAAACGAAAGCGCGAAATCAACAGAAAGTTCTGCGTCGCTGAAATCTTTTTCAGAGGGAAAAATAATTTTTTTTGTCTTTTCAGGAACTTCCAACGAGGATGAATCGTTGTCTCCAATAAAATAGTCGGGAATTATGCCGTAAATTGCCAATTTATCGTAGCCTCCGTCAGATGCAATTACAATATCGGATGCATGGGCTACTTCTGGGGTCTTTTTAGTGTTTTCTCCGGAGAGGGAAATACAAATTTTCATTTGATTAGAGATGATCCTGCGACTTCATCGGCTAAAATTTTGTTTTTGAATTTTTCTAAAATTGAAAGGGCAAAATCAAATACTGTGCCGGGGCCCTGGCTTGTCAAAATACTGCCGTCAAGACAAATCCTTGAATCTGAATAACTGCCGCTATGAATCTGGCTTTTTACAGACGGGTGACACGTGAATGATTTTCCTTGAAGGATTCCGGCTCTGTCCAAAATCAGCGGAGCTGCGCAGATTGCGGCAATGTTTTTTTTCTCGCTGTAGAAATAATTCACGAGATCGAGTATCGATTGTGATTTTGCAAGCGTTTGGACTGCTTTTAACCCTCCAGGAAAAATCAGAGCATCGAATTCTTTGGCTGTTGAATAGTCATATATAGAATCGGTCTCGATAACTATTCCATGGCTTCCGCGGACTGTTGAATTTTCGAAACCTGAAGATGTGATTTCCAGACCGCCTCTTCTTAAAAGGTCAATCACAGAAACCGTTTCTATCTCTTCAAACCCTTCGGCTATTAAAATCACGGATTTAATTTCAGTCATTTGAACTCCATTCAAAGTTTCAACCCATCAATTTTGAGACAAGGCTAAAAAGAGCGAATTTGTATAGAACGGCGGAGAGAATAGCCGCCGCCGGAAGCGTCAAAAGCCAGGAAACAATAATTTTTTTCAAAACCCCGTAATCCACGACTCCAAATCCTCTCGCGTATCCGACTCCGACCACTGCGCCTACCACTGCGTGTGTAGAAGATACTGGAAGACCTAGAAATGAGGCGATCATCACAGATGTCGCGGTAGAAATGTCTATTGTGAAGCCCCTTGTGTTGTTCAAAACTGTTATTTTTTCTCCTACTGTTCGCATGACTCTGTATCCAAGAACAGCCACTCCTATGGCTATTCCTATACCTCCTAAAGCAAGAAGATACTTGTTGACGGACACTGGAGTGGAACAGGCAATAATTCCGGATTTGACTATCAGTATTATTATTGATATAGGTCCGATTGCGTTAGCTACGTCGTTTGCTCCGTGTGCAAAAGAAACAAAACAGGAGGTCAAGACCTGGATCTTTTTGAAAACCTTTTCGACGGAATATTCCTCGGTATTTTCAAACTTTATAAACTTTATCAGAATTAATCCAGCTAAGTATGCGGCTATGGCAATGAGAGCAGAAGTGATAAAGGATAATAAAAAACCTTTTGACATAGTCTTTGCAGTGAAAAGCAGCGATAGGACAAAAAAGGAAAGTCCCACGATTACTGGCATGGTTTTAGTGGTTGCGAGGAAAGGATTTTTTTTTCTCAATATGAAAATTGAAATAGCCTTGAAAACCATGAAAGAGAGCAATCCTCCCAAAACGGGGGAGAGAACCCAGGATACGACGATGAAGACAACTTTAAACCAGTTGATAAATTTTACCCCCCCTGCGAGCAACCCAAAACCGATAAGACCTCCGACTATCGAATGGGTTGTAGAAATTGGCATGTCGAATCGTGTCGCTGCAAGAATGAATATTGCCGAAGCAATTATAGCGGAAAAAGCCCCAGCAACAAGGACAGCCGGGTCTGTAAAATTCGTCAGGGGGACAATTCCTTTGCATATCGTCTCGGTGACGGTTTTCCCGAAAAAAAATGCGCCGGAGAACTCGAGGACAGCTGCTATAAATACGGCTTGTTTTATGGTTATTGCTTTTGCTCCTACAGCCGTCGCCATCGAATTCGCAACATCGTTGGCGCCTATGGCAAAAGCAATAATAAAACCTGCGGCTATTGCAGAAATGTATATGACGGTCATCAGCTTTTTATGAATCTCAGGAGAAGTTCTGCGCCGTTCTCCGCGTAATCACCCATTTTCGAGAGTATAATAAGAACACTTTCTATAAAATAAAAGTCCACGGGTTGTATTTCATGTTTTTTTGTGTACAATATTTTCGCTATTTCTATTGACTTCTTGTCGACAAGAGACTCAATCTTTTCGACCTTGAAAACCTCTTCTTTTTCAATTTCAGATTCTTTCGAAGAAAAAGAAAAATAGACAAGAGGTTTAAGAGTTCGAATGGCATTTTCCAGATAATCAACCGCTTTAATGACTTCGTCGAGAAGTTCAAAAATATCAGCAATGAGTTTTTTTTCGAGGGTGACTCTGTTCAGTGAAAGTTTTTTTGCTATGTCTTTCGTTTGGTCGATCAATGTTTCCTGCATGCACAGATAATCAAGGAAATCGCTTTTGTCAAAAGGAATTTTGATGCCTGAAGATATTATCTCACGGATATTGAACTTCAAGTCATCTGCGCGACTTTCGTTGGTGCAGATGACCGCTGAGTGCTCTTCTATGCTTTCACCAGCGAAATATTTCTCGAACATAGGTTTTAGGTGTTTGATTGATTCTTCGAGAAGCTGCGCGTGTTCAACGAGGAGGTTTAATGGTTCGCTCTGGGGAAAAAGTTTTTTGAAAATTGACGTATTCATTTTTTTACTCCAAGATTAAAACTGACTTTCTGGATTCGTTTATTTTAGGTAAAATTGGTGAAAAGTTCAATGTTAAAAAAGGAGACATTTTGAAACCTTTGATTTCAGTGTTTATAATTATGTTTTTATTTTCACATTTATGCGCTTCTTTGTCACAAGATGTCGTCTCTTCTCTTGAAAATGCTGCACCATCTTTTGGCGCTTTGATTGCAAGTTACAGCCTTTCTACAGGCAACACTCCGGGTTTTGGGCATATTTCGTTTTCTCTGGGGATGAGTTTTACGAAGATGAGTGTATCGTCTCCAATCCATGGAATTGAACCATATGAAATTTCTTCACCGTCTTTTCACGGTGAAATTCAAGCCGGAATTTGGAATGGAAGGTATATGCCGATGACAGGAATCAGGCTTTTCAGAACCGCCGTATTAGCCAGGTATGGTATGTATTTTCACCCTTCTGCGGTTGGAAGACCGGCCGAGAATTCATCTTCTTATTATTATTCTTTGGGTTTGAAAATAGGAGTACTGCAGGGAGGTTTACTTTTTCCAGACGCATCATTGAGCGCAATTTATACTGCCACCGACGAAATGGATATTTATTCGATGCCTGTAACAGAGCACGACACTTCGTTTTCAATCTCCGCCAGACCTAAAGTTTTAACAATTTACGCAGATGTCTCCAAAAGACTTTTTTTTATGTGCCCGTATATTGGAATAGGCATGAATTTCACAGACATAGGAGGTGAATTCAGCCTGTATCCTCCTTCGGCGAGTTCAAACATCGAACCTTATTCAAGGGGAGAAGTCGGCGGTTTCGAAAATTCTTATGTGTGGAGGATTGGAAGCGAAATTTCCCTGATGCCGTTTGTCAACCTTGACGCTGAAGCGGGTATGTCAGGAGGAAAATGGACTTTGTCAATCGGAGCAAGAGCCGGTATTTAGATTACGAGCCAAAAAACTTGCACGATTTGTTGTGGTGTTGATAATATTGCATAGCTCAAAAACAATCAATGGAGAGATAATTGAACTCTGAGAATTCAAAGTGGATGAGAATAGTGAACTTCAAGAAAGGATTTCCTTCCAACGATGAATTACTCCAGGCTTCCGTTTTTTCCGGATTCAGTGGAGTTGAAAACATTGCCGAAGGCAGGGTTTATCTTGTAAAAGGTCTGCTGAAATCTGAATTGGAAGAAATCAAATACAGCCTTTTTTGCAACGGATTAACCGACATTATTCTCGAGGAATATTATCCTTTAAGTCTTGGTAAACCGCTCGAGATAGCTTTTTTTCAAGGCGTCATGGATCCAGTCGCGGTAACAATGGAAAAAATTCTTTCGGATTATTTCAAAAAAGAAGTAGAAATCAAAACCAGGAAATTGTTTTTAGTAAAAGGTGATTTTGATAAAAAAATGCTTGTTCAGAAAGTGCTCTCCAACCCCATAATAGAAGAAGAAATACAAGTAGGCTCTTTACCTGAAGAAATCAGTAAGTTCCACAGAACAGTCGTCAACAGATTCAACATATCCGACAAGACTTCAAAGGAACTTCTAAAATTGTCCAAAAACATGGTGCTGAGTTTAAACACGGAAGAGATGATTGCAATCCAGGAATATTATTCAGGGTTGAAAAGATCTCCGACTGATGCTGAAATAGAGACCATTGCCCAAACATGGTCAGAACACTGCGTTCATAAAACCCTTAAAGGTGTTTTTAATTTTGAAGGCGAAGTGATTGATGACCTTTTCAAGAGCACTATCGTCGAAGCGACGAAAAAGATACAAAGAGAAGATTGCGTAAGTGTTTTTAAAGATAACGCAGGTATTGTCTCTATTGACGGTGAAATGGCTTATTGCGTAAAAGTAGAAACTCACAACCACCCTTCAGCTTTAGAACCATACGGAGGAGCTGGAACAGGATTAGGCGGGGTAGTAAGAGACATTCTTGGAACGGGGCTGGGAGCAAAACCTGTCGCCGGAATGGATGTTTTTTGCACTGGAGATCCGTGGAATAATACAGATTCTCTACCTGAAGGGACATTGCATCCCAGAAGAATACTTCAGGGAGTTGTTTCGGGAGTGAGGGATTACGGAAACCGGATAGGAGTGCCCACACTAAGCGGCGCGATTGTTGTCGATCAGGGTTTTATGTGCAACCCTTTGGTGTTTGCCGGATGTATAGGTTTATTACCTGTCAAAGACGCTGAAAAAAGAGTCATACCCGGAGACAGAATTGTTCTCATCGGAGGCAAAACCGGCAGAGACGGGCTTCATGGCGCAACATTTTCGTCAGTTACTTTGGATACAAATTCAGAAAAAAAATCGCAGGGGTCTGTTCAGATCGGAAACCCTATTGAAGAGAAAAAAATAATAGAAGCGGTTCTAAGAATAAGAGAAGAAGGCCTTTTAAACGCCGTCACAGATTGTGGAGCGGGTGGATTGTCTTCCGCTGTTGGGGAAATGGGCGCACAAACAGGGGCTTTGGCGAGGCTCGAAAATGTTCCGCTGAAATACGAATACATATCTCCCTGGGAAATATGGCTAAGCGAATCACAAGAGAGAATGGTTATGGCTGTACCGCTTGAAAACATCGACAGGGTTTTTGAAATTTGTGAACAAGAGGAGACAAATGTCAGTGTCATAGGGGAATTTACCGACACCCAAAAGTTGGAGGTTTTTTACTACGATGAAAAAATAGTGAACCTCGATATGAAGTTTCTCCATGAAGGTGTTCCTAGAAGGCACATACACGCAAAGAGAAAATTTTCACACGAACAAAAATGCGTCAAGGAAAAGCCCTGCGTTGAGAAAACAATTTTAAAACTCTTATCCCTGCCAGATATCGCGAGTAAAGATTGGATTGTAAGGCAGTATGACCATCAAGTTCAGGGAAAAACTGTCAACGGACCTTTTTCGGGAAAAGCTCAAAAATCCCATAGCGACGGATGTTCGTTTTCGGTTGACTACGGTATGGACCATGAAATTGCTATGGGCCTTGGGATAAACGTTCAGTTCGGAAAGTATGATTGCTTCAGGATGGCAACCTTTTCCGTTGAAGAAGCTCTCAGAAACCTCGTATGCGCAGGTGGAAATCCAAAAAAAGCAGTTTTACTCGACAACTTTTCCTGGGGAAGTTCCGAAGATCCTGAAGCAATGGGGGACCTTGTCCTTGCGTGCAGAGCTTGCCATGATTCTTCTCTTGCTTACAGAACCCCTTTTATCAGCGGTAAAGACAGCTTGAACAACACCTACAAAGTGAAAGACAAAACCGTGAGTATTCCCCCAACTCTCCTGATAACGGCAGTTGCCGTTAAAGACAGAAAAACTCCCTTGAATGTCTTTTCATCCGAGGGAGATTCTGTTTTTCTCATAGGCCCCGACCCCAAAGGTCTAAAAGGGGGAGCTTTGGAGAGGATAACAGGTCCTTTGGGGAGTTCTCTACCGGATATTGACTTTGAGCTTTCGAGGGAAGTTATCGGATGGATTCACGATAATCTCGAAAAGTTTTCTTCGATTCACGATGTGTCCGACGGAGGGTTGGCTGTATGCCTCTCCGAAATGGCAATCGGGAGCAATCTCGGGGTTTTCATTAAAATACCAAAGGAAACTGATGAAATTGAGTACCTTTTTTCCGAGTCACCGAGCAGATTCGTAGTGACTATCAAGGAAAATAGCGAAATGAATTTTCTAAATGGAATAAAGGCGACCAAACTGGGAGTTGTTGAGAAAAAACCGGTGTTGACGATTTTGGGTTCCAGTTCAGAAATCCAAATTGGTGTTGACGAAATGGAGAAGGCGTATTTTTCCAAAAGACTATAAAAAAATTGCAATAATCCAGGCGCCCGGAACAAATTGCGACGCGGAAACATTTTATTGTGTTTTTAAGTCGGGTTTTGATCCAGTCAAAGTCAAACTTCGGGATTGTATCTATTCCAGTGATCTTTTTAGTGAAATCCGGGGATTGATATTTCCTGGCGGGTTCACTTACGGTGATTATTTGGGGTCAGGTGTAATATTCTCTTTTATCGTCAAGACGAAATTGGAAGACACGCTGAATGATTTTATAAGGAGGAAAGGTAAAATACTCGGTATATGCAATGGATTTCAAATACTCGCCAGGCTTTCAATATTGCCCTTTCCGGGAAAAAGCCCTTCTATGTCTCTTGAAGAAAACGAAAGGGGAAGGTTTGAATGCAGGTGGGTGCCGATCAAAAAACACGACTCTAAGATCCAGACTTTTAGAGAGTTGCCAGGTAAATTTCATCTGCCTGTAGCTCACATGGAGGGAAGGGTCGTTTTCAAAGACGATAATTCATTGGAAAAAATCATCGCTGGAGACCAGATAGTCTTCAGTTATGGCGAAGGCGGCGAAAATGTCAAGTATCCTCAAAATCCTAACGGTTCGATAATGTCCATAGCCGGAGTGACCGATCCGACAGGTTCGGTCCTGGGGCTGATGCCTCATCCGGAAAGATTTCTTGATAAAAATCAATACCCTTTCGAGGATTGGAGATTTGAAGAACCTCTGGGGGTGACTTTCATGAAAATGTTTTTCAAGAACGCGGAGGAATAATGTCCGAATACCCTTTTTCTGAAGTTGAAAAAAAGATACAGCAAAAATGGGAAGAAAATGAAGTTTTTAAAACGAAAGAAAACCCCCAAAAAAAATATTATGTCCTCGAAATGTTCGCCTATCCTTCGGGCGACCTCCACGTCGGACACCTGAGAAATTACGTTATAGTCGATTTGCTCGCTCGTTATTATGCTCAGAACGGATTCGACGTTCTTCATCCTGTGGGATGGGATGCGTTCGGACTCCCGGCTGAAGAAGCCGCCATCAAAAAAGGGATACACCCCCTCAAGTGGACTAAGTCAAATGTTGAAAAATCAAAAAATACTCTAAAATCGATCGGCATAGGTTATGATTGGAACACTGAAATAATGACCTGTTCACCCGATTATTACAAATGGACGCAATGGATTTTTTTGAAACTTTATGAAAACGGTCTGGCTTATCAGGACACCTCTCTGGTCAACTGGTGCCCTAAATGCCAAACTGTCCTCGCTAACGAACAGGTTGAAGGCGGTAGGTGCTGGCGTTGTCACTCCGAGGTCACCAAAAGAGACCTCAAACAGTGGTTTTTTAAGATAACCCAATACGCGCAACAACTCTTGGACGATTTGGTAACCTTAAAGGGAAAATGGCCGGAGCAGGTAATAACTGCGCAGAAAAACTGGATAGGCAGAAGCGAAGGCGCAGAGATAGATTTTTCGGTTATTGGGAAAGATATCAAGCTCAGGGTATTTACTACCAGGCCTGACACTCTTTGGGGTGTTACTTTCGCTGCGATAGCTCCCGAACACAAAAAAATCCGAGAGATAATTTCAGATTCCCCTAAGCTTAAAGATGTTGAAAATTATATCAATAAATCAGTATTGAAAACTGAAATAGAGAGAATTTCCACCGCTGAAGAGAAAACCGGGATCTATTCCGGCATAGACCTTGAACATCCGATGACAGGCGAAAAAATACCTTTGTTTGTTTGCGATTACGTTCTCGCATCTTACGGTACAGGCGTTGTAATGGGTGTTCCCGCTCACGATTCGAGAGATTTTGCTTTTGCGAAAAAGCATGGTATCGCTGCTATACGGGTAATCATGCCTTCGGCGGGTGTTTCAAATGAAATTACCGAAGCGTTCACTGATTACGGGATACTCGAGAACAGTGGAGAATTTTCTGGGATGACTTCCGAAGAAGCGATTCCGGAGATTATCAAAAATCTCGAAAATCAAAAAAAAGGAAATAGGAGAATTAATTTCAAACTTCACGACTGGTTAGTCAGCAGGCAAAGGTACTGGGGCGCACCAATACCCATGATTCACTGTGAAAAATGCGGTGTAGTGCCTGTACCGGAAGAAGACCTACCTGTTTTGCTGCCTGAAAACGTAGAAGAATACACACCAAAGGGTAAATCGGTTTTAGCGGCTGTGGATTCTTACATAAACGTTAAATGTCCCAAGTGCGGCGCCGCCGCGAAAAGAGACCCCGACACACTCGACACCTTTGTCGATTCTTCATGGTATCAGTTCAGATACCCCGACTCTAAAAACGATTCAGAACTGATAAACCCGAAAAAAGCGGCAAAATGGCTTCCTATTGACAAGTATGTCGGCGGTATAGAACACGCGACCGGTCATTTGATTTATTTCAGGTTCATAACAAAGGTACTCAATAGATTAGGAATAGTACCGTGTTCAGAACCCGCACTTCAATTGTTCAACCATGGCATGGTCTGCGGAGCGGACGGTTCTGTCATGTCAAAATCAAAAGGAAACGGAGTAGAAGCCGGGCAATTTGTCCTGAATTACGGAGCAGATGTATGCAGGGTGAACACTCTTTTCTTGGCTCCTCCCGGTAAAGATGCTATTTGGAGCGAGCAGGGGGTTTCGGGTGCCAAGAGATTCTTGGACAGGATTTGGAGGCTTGGAGAGAAGTATTCTGCAGGAATTTCCAAAACCCGGATTACCGCTGAAGAGGAGAAAAATATCCGAAGGTCAATGAACATGACCGTAAAAAAAGTCACCGAAGACATTGAAAACTGGAGCTTCAACACGGCGATAGCTTCGATGATGGAATTTGTCAACGATCTCGTCCCGTTGGAAGATTGCTCCTCTCAAATTTACAGAGAAGCTTTTGAAAATTTAATTAGACTGCTCGCGCCTTTCGCGCCGCATATAGCAGAAGAACTTTGGGAGATGTCAGGTATGACAGGTTTTGTTGCAGATTCCGGATGGCCATGTTTCGATACACAATACTTGCAGCCTGAAAACGAAGAAATCGCGGTTCAGGTGAATGGAAAATTGAGAGACGTCCTGGTTTTACCCCATGAAGTGGATGAAGAAACAGCTTTCAGAGCCGCGTTTGAATCTCCAAAGGTAAAAAACCATGTAGATGGCAGAAACATAATGAAAAAGATTTTTGTGCCTCACAGGATGATAAGCATTGTCATCAAATGAAAAAAAGTTTCGGGTTGGTTTATATAGCCTGTTTTTTTGTGCGGCTTTTTTGTCTTCTTGTTCTAAAGACAGTATCTCAGAATCGAACAGCAGATGGGGTGTGAACGGAACTGTCATCGGAATGAAGATATCTTCTTCCGAAAAGGGTATGTTATCATGGACTCTGGAGTCCGATAGCCTTGTATCCTGGACGGACGACACAAACGATGTTTACGGTATAAAACTCTTCTTTTTTGATGCATCGGGAGGTTTAAGTTCGACGATTGCTGCAGATTCAGGCCGGCAAGTCGTTGCAAATGGGGATTTATCTGCTTCGGGTGATCTTCTTATAAATATTTACGAGAACGGGTTTATAAAGTGGCGGATAGACGCCGACAGTGTATGGCAGAAGAACAGGCAACGAAGGATTGATATTTTTGAGCTGAACATGACCGTTTTGGATTCTACCGGAAAGGAAATCGCGTTTATTAAATCCGATTCAGGAACCTATTTTCTGAACAGCAGAGATTTAAGAGCGTCTGGTAATTTAGTTGTGACGCTATCTTCTGGCGCCAATCTTACGACGGACAGCCTTTACTATAGTGAACAATCTCAAACTTTCAACACCAATGGCAGGATAGTCTACGTAGAAAAAGACAATTCGATTGAAGGAGTAGGTTTTGAATGCGACAAGGAAATGAAAAATATTAGGGTTTTCAACGCGGTATCGGGTAAAATCAAAACAGATGAGATATAGAATTCTTTTTTTAAGCGTATTATCGACTTCACTTCTCGGGCAAATCTCCGAAGATCCTGAGGACATGATTGCTTCCGATGAACCTTTTTCTGTAAACGCCGGAATGATGACAACCCAAATCACGGGAGAGGGGTATGTTGTCCATTTGATGGAGGGAGTCCGAATAGTTCATGGTTCGGCTGTTATCACTGGAGATTCAGGTTACGCCGATCAGGAAAAGGGAATAGTTAAAGTTCTCGGGCAGGTCAGTGTAAGAGATGAAGGAGTTGTCATAACATCTCCAGCAGTATTTTATTACAGAGACTCAAGGAGGGCTGAGGCTTCCGGAGGCGCAAAACTCATCAGTCAAGGGCAGGAAATAATGGCGCGAAAACTGCAATATGACAGAAACACGAGAATCAGTTCGGCTTTGGAAGAAGTTACTATGTTCGACCCCCAGAACAACACCTACCTTTTCGGAGATACTGGCCGTTATTATATGCAGGAAGACTACGGAATTATGACTGGAAATTGCAAAATGCTTTCGATTTCCGGAGATGACACATTTCAGGTCACAGGGGACACAATGGAGAATTTCGCCGACAGCGGGTTTTATTCAGTCACAGGAAATATTTCAGTCCAAAGGGGAACGATAACAGCACAAAGCCATGAATTGCTGTATTTTCCGGATGAAGAGAAGGTTGTCTTGTTTGGAAGGTTGCCCTGGATAAGTAACCAACATTCAAAAATTTGGGGTGATTCGATAATCGTCTGGCTTGACGGAGAAGAAATAGCGAGACTTGTATCATGGATAAACGCAGGAGGAACTTTTGAAGAAAACCAGAGCGTAAACCAGATCTACGGCGACAAAATCACGCTCGATTTTTACCACAACAAACCGAGGTTTCTCGAAGTCATCGGCAGAGTAAATGGTTCTCAGCGAACACGGGAAGAAGATGGAATTTAAGAAACTTTATACGAGAGGACTTGAAAAGAAATACGGCAACAGAAAAGTCGTGAACAGTGTCTCTCTAGAAGTTTCCACAGGTGAAATTGTCGGGCTTTTGGGACCGAACGGAGCAGGTAAAACGACGACTTTTTATATGATGCTGGGAATAATAAAACCTCTCATGGGCGATATTTTCCTCGATGAAGAAAGAATAACCAAAACTCCGATGTATATGAGGGCAAGAAAGGGAATATCTTATTTACCTCAGGAAGCTTCGATATTCAGGGGTCTTTCTGTTCGGGACAACATTCTTTCTGTGATGCAGCTCAGAGGAGTAGGGAAAAAAGCTATACAGTCAAAACTTGAAAACATAATGGAAGAACTCGATATAAAACACATTGAAAAAAACAGAGGAGATTCGCTCTCAGGAGGCGAAAGAAGGAGAGTTGAAATAGCCAGAGCCCTGGTCATACAGCCTCAATTTCTGCTTCTCGATGAACCTTTCACGGGAATAGATCCGATTGTGCGATCCGATATTCAGAAAATTGTCTTAAAGTTGAAAGAAAAGGGGATAGGGGTTCTTATCACAGATCACAATGTCAGAGAGACTCTGGAAATTACCGATAGAGCTTATATTATGTACGAAGGGAAAATTCTGCTTTCCGGCGACGCTCAGACTTTGATAAACGACGAAGAGGCAAAGAGACTTTATTTAGGCGACAATTTCAGAATGTGAAATGGCTGAAAAAGGCAAGAATACTTATTTCTCCGGGATTTACCCTTCTCTCTCTGCAAAACTGTCCCTGAAAACTGAATTAAAACTGACGCTTCACCAGAAGCTTTTCGTTGAACTTCTTCCACTGACTTACCTCGACCTTTTAAACGAAGTGACTGTAAGGGCTGAAGAAAATCCACTCTGTGAAATTGAAGAAGAACCTCAAAGGGAATCCGAAGAAGAAGACTATGAATTAGATGATCCCGAGGAGGAAGGAAACATTCAAGCAACAGAATTTTCCATCGAAAATTTTGAAAAAAACAGCGATATTGACTTAGAGGAAGTTTTCAACGATTCGGTCAAAACTCAGTGGGACAGGGATAAAGAAGACTTTTCTCCTTTCTCTTTTCTTTCTTCCCCTAATGATGGAAAGGAAAATTTGAAAATCCAGTTTCATGTCCAATGCCAGGATAAATCTTTGTACTATGCGGGAGAGTTCATAATTGATTCCATAGGTAAAGATGGTTACATGACACTGAATTTAGCTGATCTATCGATGATATCATCTGAATCTCTCGAAAACCTCAAACACGCTTTGGAAATAGTCAAGGGTTTGGATCCTCCCGGGATAGGCAGTTATGACCTTGAGGAAAGCCTGAAAATCCAACTCGAAAGAGCTGGTGAGAAAGAATCTCTCGCATACAGGATTGTCAGCCAAGGAGGGCTTGACTATCTGAAGAACAAAGATTATAAAGCGTTGGCGCGTCTGTTTAAAGTCTCAGCTTCAGATATAGCCAAAGCAAACATGAGAATTAAAGCTCTTGATCCAAGACCCGGAGCTTCAATTTTTCAAAATTCACCCCAATATATCATACCTGACTTCACAATATCGGCAGAGGGAGAAGACCTCGTCATCTCGGCGATTTGGAGAAAAGAAGAAATTCCTTTCGTAAAATTGAAGATATCAAGGTCTCAATACAATGAGATAGTCCAAAATATGAGGGCGGAAATTGAAAAGGGGCAACGGGACAGAAAAGACCTTGTTGATTTCGAGAGACAATACAACGAAGCGCTCTTTTTGAGCAGGCTGCCCAGATATATTCGAGACAGGGAAAATTCTATTGAAAAGGTAGTGAGAGCTATCGTCAGCAGACAACTGGATTACCTAAAAAGAACCGGACCATTGAAGCCGCTGACAGAAAAAGAAATCGCTGAAGAAACTAAGCTTCACCCTTCGACGGTGTCGAGGATAATTCAGAACAAATACATCGAAACGGAGAATGGTCTGATCTCTCTGAAAAGTTTTTTCAGCACTACTGTAAAATCACAATTTTCTTCTCCCAAATCATCAGCCCAGGTGCAGGAGATAATAAAAAAAATCGTCGGAGAGGAAAATACCCTGACTCCTTTAACAGACGATGAAATTTCAAACGTTTTGAAACAAAAGGGTTTTGACGTTGCGAGGAGAACTGTTGCGAAATACAGAGCTGTTTTGGGTATTTTGCCCTCCAACATGAGAAAAAAAATTGATTTTCCCGAAGATTAAACCATCTGTATAATCTTTATTATGAAAAAAGTAATAGTAAGCGGCGACGTCCAGGGCGTAGGTTTCAGATATTTTGTTTTAAAACACTGCAGGCGAATGAACTGCAGGGGTTGGGTCAGAAACCTATTCGACGGGACAGTAGAAATTGTATTAGATCTAAAAGACGAGCCTCTTGATGATTTTTTGGATTATGTTAAGAAAGAATCGCCAGGTTATGTTTATGGTTACAATTTAGAAGATATTCCAGACCAAAATTGCAAATCTTTCGAAATTCATTTTTAATATGAACTTATCCACGCTAAGTCAAGGGAGATAAAATTGACAGGGCTGTTATTTTAATGTAAAGTTAATAAAATGGATGTTTTTAAATTAATTATAGCAATCGACATATCAGTCGTATCGTTGGCTCTGGCGGTTGTAATTTTCAGGCTCTTTTTTCTTATCAGGAAGACGGAGGGAGTTTTGGAAGAAGCCAGAAAGACGGTTTATCTCGCCAACGTTGAGATTCCCAGGATTATTGCTGAACTTCAGGGAGCGATTGCGGAACTGAAGAATATTTCTCATGAAGCCAAGAATATACTCCAGGGTGTAAGCCACTCGATATCTCAATCTATGCAAAGAATTCCTCAAAAATCATCCTCCATGAATTTAGCAGGATACGCCGCTACGAATCTTATTCCTCAAATTGGGAGAATAAGAAATTTTTTGACGATTGCAATTTTCATGTATAGAACTTTTAGCACGATTAGGAAATTTTTCGGTTTTTTGAAAAACAGACGTAAAAGGAGGTAAGAATGTCAAGAGATTCAAACTGCCTCGGTGAAATATTGGTTGGTTTTCTGGCGGGTGCTTTTGTCGGTGCCGGTGTTGCGCTGTTATTCGCCCCCTACAGCGGATCCGAGACGAGAGGAAAAATAAAAGGGATGGCTTCCGATATTTCAAATAAAAGCGTGGATTTATATGGAGACGCTAAAGATAAATTTGAAAATTTTAAGGAAGATGTCGCAAAACTGGTAGATGAAAAGATAGCCAAACTACATCCAAAACATCAGAAATCAGCAGAGTAAAGGATAAGATCAAATGTCAGTCAGAGTTGGAATCAACGGGTTCGGAAGAATAGGAAGACTTGTACTTAGAAACGGAATAAACGCACCAGGTGTTGATTTTGTGGCGGTAAACGACATTACAGATTCGAAAACTTTAGCCCACCTTTTCAAATACGACAGCGTTCATAAAATTTTTCCAGGCAAAGTTGAAGTCGCTGATTCGGAAATAATCGTTGACGGCAAGAAAGTTAAAGTTATCGCGGAAAAAGATCCGACGAAATTGCCTTGGAAAGAACTCGGGGTTGATATAGTGGTCGAATCCACAGGTATATTTACTACGAGAGCAAAAGCCGCCATGCACCTTGAAGCGGGAGCAAAAAAAGTAATCATCTCGGCTCCCGCGAAAGACACTGTCGATGCGACGATTGTTATGGGCGTGAATCACTGTGTATACGACAATTCCAAGCATCATGTGATATCAAACGCTTCTTGTACCACGAATTGCCTCGCGCCGGTGGCTAAAGTCCTGAACGATAATTTCGGTATTGAAAAAGGACTTATGACTACGATACATTCCTACACCAATGACCAGAAAATTCTCGATTTACCTCATAAAGATTTGAGAAGGGCGAGAAGTGCAGCTCTATCCATGATTCCTACTTCAACGGGGGCTGCAAAGGCGATAGGTCTTGTCATACCGGAATTAGATGGAAAGCTCAACGGCATAGCTATACGAGTTCCAACTCCTGATGCGTCGCTTGTGGATCTGGTGGTGAGGTTGAAAAAACCTGCGGAAAAGGATAAGATCAACGAAATGTTTATCAAAGCCGCTGAAGGACCGATGAAACCCTACCTTCAGGTTTCTAATGAACCTCTTGTGTCTGCTGATTTTATAGGCAACCCGGCTTCGAGCACAGTCGATCTTCTTTCGACAATGGTGTTAGGAGATACTGTAAAAGTGTTATCCTGGTATGACAACGAACTGGGTTATTCCAATACAGTCATACACCTCGTGGATTTGATCTCAAGCAAGATGTAATAAATGAAACTTGACTTTTTGACTCTCGACGATGTCGATTTTCACGGAAAAAAAGTATTGCTTCGGGGGGACTTTAATGTCCCCCTTGACAAAGATACAGGTGAAATAAGCGACGATACCAGGCTTGTTGAATCTCTCGAAACAATAAAAAAACTATTGTCAAATAACTGTGCTGTAATCGCTTGCAGCCATCTTGGCAGACCTAAAGGCGGGGCGGATCCTAAATTTTCGTTGAAACCTGTTGCGGAGAGATTCTCCAGACTTCTCGGTGAAGAAGTTCGATTCGTCACGGAGAGTGTAGGTCATATTGCCGAAAAAAGCGCGGGTGAAACTGTTCCCGGGCAAATGCTCCTTCTTGAGAATTTACGTTTTCATCCGGAAGAAGAATCTAACGATCCCGTTTTTTCTAAAAGCCTTTCATCGTTGGCCCAGATTTATGTCAACGATGCTTTTGGAACAGCTCATAGAGCGCACGCTTCAACATATGGAGCTGCGCTTGTTTTTAGAGAAAGAAGCTATGCTTTGGCGGGTTGCCTGATGAAGAGAGAAGTAGAGTATTTAACCAAAGCTATGAAATACTACGAAAGACCGGTCGTATCGATTATTGGCGGCTCAAAAATAACGGGAAAAATTGAGTTGATAGAGAATTTCGCGAGATTTGCCGACACAATACTGATAGGAGGAGGTATGGTCTATACCTTCTTAAAAGCGCAGGGATTTGAAATCGGAAGGTCTATACTCGATGTAAAAGCTATGGACATGGCGAAAAAGATCATAAGAGAAATAGGTTCTGAAGCAAAAGTTAATTTTATATTGCCGAAAGACAGTGCCGTGGTTGAAGAAATCAGTGAAGGCGCAGAAATAGAATATTGCGACAACGCAGAAATACCCCAAAACAAAATAGGCGTAGACATAGGACCACTGAGCATGAGGATATTCTCTAAAGCTATTGAGGACGCAAAGACAATAATATGGAACGGACCTATGGGAATATTCGAAATTGAAAGTTTTTCCACGGGAACAAAAGAAGTCGCGGCGGCTGTCGCAAACGCCACTGAAAAGGGATCTCTTTCCGTCATTGGTGGAGGGGACACTGCGTCGGCGGTGAAAAAATTTGGAATGGAAAACAAATTTTCTCATATTTCGACCGGGGGAGGAGCTTCCCTCGAGTTCATGGCAGGACTTCCAATGCCGTCCCTTGAAGCACTCTCTAAAAGAGGACTTTCATGAAGTTTATTTGCGGCAACTGGAAAATGAACGGGAGTTTTGAGAGCACAAATTTGTGGGCTGAGTCAGCCGTTAAAGCTTCTATTGAATTTCAAAGAGTTCAAATTGGAATTTCACCTCCGTTTGTGTTTATAGAAAAAGCAGTGAAAATAACACAAGATTCAAAAGTTGTTGTCGGAGCTCAGAATTGTTTTTGGAAAAAAAACGGGGCTTTCACAGGAGAAATTTCACCGAAGTTTCTGAAAGAGGTCGGATGCGGCTTTGTTATCCTCGGCCACTCCGAGCGGAGAACAATATTCAAAGAGACGAGTGAGGAAATATCAGAAAAGGTAAAAGCGTCTATTGACGAAAAATTGAAAGTAATACTTTGCGTGGGCGAAACCGAAAAGGAAAGGGAGGAAGATCAGACTTTCGAAATTGTCGGCAGACAACTCGAAGAATCTCTCGCCTCGTGTTCGCCCGAAAGCGCAAGGTTTATAGATATAGCTTATGAACCTGTGTGGGCAATTGGAACAGGGAAGGTGGCAACGGGCGATACGGCTCAGGAAATGCATTTATTCATTCGAAGATTTTTGAATAATAAATTTGGGGAAAACGACATCAGAATCCTATACGGAGGAAGCGTCAAGCCATCGAACTGGGCGGAACTTTGCGAAAAACAGGATATTGACGGAGCCCTTGTAGGTGGTGTAAGCTTAATTCCGACTGATTTCAAAAGAATAATCCAAATAAGCAACAAAGGAGAATGACCTTGATAGGTGTATTGTTATCTCTGCATATTCTGATTTCTATTGTCTTGATAATCGTTATCTTGATTCAGCAATCTCAGGGCGAAGGCCTTTCAGGTGTTTTCGGTGGAATGGGTAATACATTTTTCGGAGGAAGCGGAGGTACAACTTTTTTAATTAAAGTTACAATAGTCCTTTCGGTATTGTTCGCCGTTCTCACTCTCAGTCTCGTGATTTTTGGTTCAAAGAAAATCTACGCCGGACCAGAAAGCCCCGCTCAGAATTCATCTTCCGGCGGGGGAAAAATCGAACTTCAACCTTACATCGGGGAATACACCGATGAGTTAATAGAAGAAGATACTTCCGGGGCTACAACAGAAGACCAGGAGTATTATCAATCTTTGTTATTGACATCAGATACAATAAAAGATACCTTTTCCACTTTGGAAAACTTGGAGGATACAACAGGTGGTATAACGGTGCCTGAAAGCAGTGTGGCGCCAGAATCTATCTGACCGTTGAAATCTATTATCTGAAATTAAAGGAGAGCTTGTGAAAATACAAAAAAAATACGCGATAGTCGAGTTAAACTCTGGGGTTCAAGAGATTGTCTCAGAAGGTGATATTGTCAAAGTCCCCGGTTTTATAAGTGAATCGGGAAAACAGCTTGAATTTGACCGTGTTCTTTTTCTTCGAGACGGAGATAAAATTAAATACGGCGAACCGGTAATTTCCGGGATCAAAGTTATTGGCGAAATCATGGCGCATAAAAAAGGCAATAAAACGAGAGTTTTCAAGATGAAAAGCAAGAAAAACTACCGCAGAACAGCTGGTTCAAGGGAGTATTTCACTGAAGTAAAAATATCTAAAATCGGATAAGGGGTAAATATGGCTCATAAAAAAGGTGTAGGTTCCAGTCGAAATGGAAGAGACTCAAATCCAAAATATCTTGGCGTGAAAAGGTTTTCGTCTGAAAAAGTCCTTGCGGGGACAATTTTGGTCAAACAGAGAGGAACGCCGATAAATCCAGGTGATAATGTAGGAAAAGGAAGGGATGACAGTTTGTTTGCCTTAATTGACGGTATAGTTAGATTTGAAAATCGAAAAAGGAAAAAATTCGTAAGCGTCTTTCCAGAAAAATCTGAAATCAAGCGGGCATAACTCAGTTGGTAGAGTGTCAGCTTCCCAAGCTGAAGGTCGCGGGTTCGAATCCCGTTGCCCGCTATATTCTTCTGGCTAAATCCTGAGCTTTCTTTTTGAAATCCCTTGTATAATCATCGAGGGGGAGGTTTAAAACCTTTAAGCAGTATTCCTCGGCTTTATCTTTTTCATCCAAGTTATAATACGCTTGGGCGATATGATAATACACGTTTGCGAGATTTCCTGGTGGAATTTCCGGTCCGTCATTAATCAAGGTGACAAGTTTTAACCCTGTCTCCACGATTTTTTCATTATCTCCGGTTTTAAGATAGCATTTCAAAAGAGCCCAATGAAATGTCCTGTTTGACGGATAGATGTTTATGAGTTCCATGATGGTTGCTATTGCTTCATGTTTCTTTCCCATTTCCAGATAGAGAAGGCTTAGAAGGTTTTTAGCGGCGATATCGAGATATTCCCCGTTTTCTGCGCAGTTCTTTATTTTCATAATACCTTCGTCTCTTAGCCGGTTTCCTCCGAAAATAGTTGTTTCAAGTTTTCCGCGAAGAAAAAGATAAGCTCCGATACCCAATTCGGCGTCGTGAAGAGAATTTTCAGCGTCAAAAGCTTTTTTTAGTTCTTCATAAGCGGGGGTTGCCAGCGAAAGCGCTCCTAAATAGTTGCCTCTCTGAGCGTTGTTCAGTGCCTGTGAAAATATCATGGAACCTCTGAAGAAGTTTGAAGCAACTGGGTCGTCTTCAGAAATTAAATTGCAAAGTTGAATGACTCTTTCCGAATATTGCCTGAAATCATCATCGTATTTATCTGACAGCATATCGTTGTTGTATAAATCGCAGAGATAAGCAAGAAAAAAATACCCTGCGGGGTGGGTTGGCGAGGATTCAACGGCTTTTTCAAAAAGTGCAAAAGCGCTGTCGTATTCTTCGAGATAGGCGTAATCAAGACCGTTGTGTATATGGTCTCTCGCGTTTTGCGGAACTATATCCGCTGATACGGCCATTAATAATAACAATGCAAAATTCATACAGCACCTCTCACTAAAATTAGTTCAAGTATTTTCTTTTTTAAAGCATCTGGTATTCCGTTGTTCTCAACTATAATGTAGGAATTTGGGATATTTGTCCAGTTTTGATTTCTAAGTACGGATTGAATTTTGGCGGCGCTCCATCCCCGCTTTGACAATCTGCTTTGGATATTGTCCAAAGATGAATTTATGTAGATTATTAGATCAAAATTATCGTCGATCCCCCATTGAGAGAGCAACGCCGCATCGGTCACAGTTCTTGAATTCTCTGCAGTGAGTCTTTTTATTTCCTTTATAATCAAAGGCCATGACAAAGAGTTAAGAGCTTCAATTTTTTCCGCATCCGAAAAAACGATTTCTCCTAGTTTCTGCCTGTCAATTTTCCCGTTTAAGATGATTTCCAACCCAGCGATTTTTTTTACTTTTTTTGCTATTTCTTCGTTTTCAAGAATTTTGTGGCCTATAAGGTCTGCGTCTATGAGAAGAAAACCCATTTCTTGAATGAATTTCGAGGCTAAAGATTTACCCGAGCCGACTTTTCCAGTTACCGCTATGTGATAATTTTTTTTATTTCCTGCCATAGGGTCTTTTCAGCCGTATCTTTCGGTATTTTGGCTATTACAACTCCTTTTTTAAACAACAGGACATAATTCTTGCCCCCCGCTATTCCAATGTCGGCTTCCTTTGCTTCACCTGGACCGTTTACCTGGCAACCCATGACTGCAACTGTTATGTTGCTTTTGTATTTCAATAGTTTGTGTTCGATTTTTTTTGAAATGTTTACAACGTCGTAGGTACACCTCGCGCATGTTGGACAGGCTATAACCCTTGGAAGTTTGTCATAAAGACCTAAAGAAGCGAGAATCTGTTTTGCGACAAATACCTCTTCGACAGGATCTCCCGACAGAGAAACTCTAATAGTATCTCCTATCCCTTCATGAAGTAAAATTCCCAGTCCAACAGATGAAAATACTGTACCGGATCTCACGGTGCCTGATTCTGTGATTCCAAGATGCAAAGGAACTCTGTTTATTTTTGAGAAAATCTCGTTTGCCTTGACCGTCGCCGGAACTGAGGATGATTTAATTGAGACGACAATCCTTTCAACGCCTTTCTGCGTGAAATAATCCGTCCATTTTTCCGCGCTTTTTGCAAGAGCTAAGGGAGGGTTAGCAGAATAGAGCTTGAAGAGTTCCCTTTCGAGAGAACCTGAATTTACGCCAATTCTCACAGCGGTTCCGTGTTCGATTAGAGCTGCTATTATTTTGTCGACTTTTATGTTGGAATTTATGTTTCCCGGATTTATTCTGATTTTCTGTGCTCCTGCCTCGATAGATCTCAGGGCGAGTTCATGGTCAAAGTGAATGTCGGCTATAATTGGGCATGGGGCTTTTTTGACAATTTGTGTAAGAGACCGGGCGGATTCTTTATCTGGAACCGAGACTCTGACCAGTTGGCATCCGCTCTCATGCAAACTGTGAACTTGATCGAGGGTGGCGCTTGCGTTTTTGGTGGGAGTATTCGTCATCGATTGGACGACGATCGGAGAATCGCCTCCAATTACAACATCGCCCACTTTGACGGCATTTTTAGGTTTCCTTTTTGTGCTGTGTCTTTCTGTCATATTCTTTAATCTTGTTGAATAACATTATTTACTATAAAATACAATTAACTTTTACTTTCGGATGAGAGGATTTTATGTCCAGGTTGAAATCGATTTTAGTTTTTTTCTTGAATATTTTCAAACATAACCTTAAATTTAAACTGATAGCCCTTTTTTCCGCTGTAATACTGTGGTTTTATGTTATTCTTCAGACTCCATACAACAGAATTATTGAAGTTCCAGTTCAAATTCAGTTGCCGGACTCGCTTGTTTTCGACGGAGATGTTCCCAATTCTGTTAAGATTGAATTCGTCGGAACCCTTAGAGATTTTTTTCTGTTTGGCAAATTTGGGCAACCCTATGTTTATTTAAACCTGCAATCGGTGACTTCGGGAGAACAGAATCTTGATATTTATCCTGAAAATGTAATTTATCCCGATTGGATAGGGGTTAAAACACAAGGGAAAAACAGTTTGCAAATTTTTCTTCAAAACCTCGACAGTTTGTTTTTGCCATTACAAATCGAAGAATCTCTTCTTATTCAATCTAATTGGAGGATAGTGGAATACTCCATAAAACCGGATTACACATGGGTGGTTGGGGGAAGAGAAGATCTCAAGAAACTAAGGCAGAGACCTTTGACAGTGAAACCGGAATTGGGAGAAGATTTCAGCTTCAGCATACAGTGCACAGTGGAATTGGAAATACCTCAAATGCCTACTAAACCATTTTCAAGAGATTCATTTATTGTTGTCGATTTCAAGTTGGACTCTTTGGTCTTGATTGAAAAAAAACTTCCCGTCACAATAACTGGATCATCGGGTTTTTACGCCATGCCTGATTCGGTCAAACTTTTTGCTCTCGTTTCGGCTTCCTTGATAGATCAGATAAGCACCGATGATATTGTTCTTTTCACAAGACCTACGAGGAGTGATATGCACTCGTCAGAGCTGCAAATAGAATGGCCGTATTACGGTCAAGTTGAGACAACCTGGTTTGAAATATCGCAGGTGAAATTGATTCCGAAATAAGTTCTGATGGTAGCGCCTGCATTTTTGACTTTGGGTGTTGAGACTTCATGCGATGACACTTCCATAGCCATCCTTTCGGGTAGAAAAATACTCGCGCACGTTAAAAAGGAGCAGAGTATTCATTCCGATTTCGGAGGTGTAGTCCCGGAACTAGCAAGCAGAGAGCATATAAAATTTCTTTTACCGATATTCGATAACGCGGTTAAAGTTTCAGGGGTATCGCAAGATGAAATTGAGCTGGTAGCGGTGACGCGAGGTCCGGGATTGATCGGTTCTCTTTTGTCTGGGTTTGTTTTCGCAAAAACATGGGCTTGGGTGCATCAAAAACCGTATATCGGCGTAAACCATCTCGAAGGTCATGTTTACGCAGGACTGCTCGATTGCCCGGACATCGAATTTCCTTTTGTATCCTTGATAGTTTCAGGAGGCAACACGATGCTTGTTCTCGTCAGGGATCATGGAGATTATAAACTACTCGGATCGACGAGAGATGACGCCGCCGGAGAAGCTATAGACAAGGTCGGAACATTGATTGGATTGCAATACCCGGCTGGAGCGGAAATGGAGAAACTCGCTAAAAGAGGGAATAAGGATTTCATAAGATTTCCCAAGCCGAATTTGCCAAATTATGAATTTAGTTATTCTGGTTTAAAGACATCGGTTTTGTATGCACTAAGAGAAATGAGTGAAGAGAAGATAGAAGAACAGAAAAACAACATAGCCCTGTCCTTCTTGGCTTCGCTTTTTGAATCTCTCGTTGAAAAGTCTCTTTCTGCAGTTAAGCATTTTAAATGCGATAGACTCCTGCTGACCGGGGGTGTAGCCGCTAACGATATTTTATACGAAATGGCGAGGATTGAATGCGAAAAGATAGGATGCTGCGTTTTCAGGCCCAGAAAGGAACTTTGCGGTGATAACGCGGCGATGATAGCATATTTGGGGCAGTTTAAATACGCAAAACAAAATGGATCGGATCCTTTTCATTTAAAAGCGGATCCTAGGTTGAAGTTTGTCTGAACTGTTATAACAGATGCAAGGATTTTGAAGAGCCTATCCTGTCGGCTCCTGCGGCAATGAGTTTCTGAGCTTGAATTTTCTCCTTTATTCCACCGGAAGCTTTGATTCCAAGTTTTAGTCCATAATTTTCTTGAACGAAATCGGAAGTCGATTTTAGAAGTAAGACATCCTCCACTGAAGCTCCTCGGGATGAAAAACCCGTCGATGTCTTGACGAAAGAAGCTCCGCTTAATGCTGCGAGATAACACAAGGTAATGATTTGCTCTTGGTTCATCAGAGCTGTTTCGATTATTGCTTTTAAAGGTGTATTTTCCCTTAAAACAGAAGCCACAGCGCTGATTTCTCTTTGGATTCTATTGTAATTTCCCTCGAGTGCACTGCCGATGTCAATTACCATATCTATCTCGTCAGCTCCGCAGTCTATCGCGTTGGAAGCTTCAGCTGTTTTGATTATCGTTGTTGAATACCCCAGCGGAAAAGATATCACTGTTACCAGTTTTAAATCAGAACCTTCAATAAGATTTTTGGCAAAAGAAAGTTTTGAAGGTGGGACGCAAATTCCGTGGAATTTGTTTTCGAGAGCTTCTTTAGCGGTTTTGACGATCTTTTCTTCGGTGGTTTCAGACCCTAGGCATGTGTGTTCGATATATGGTCTAAGGTCGCAGGTGCTATCAATTTCAGGGATTTTTTTGCAATTGTTGATTATCAGATTGATTTGACTTTTTGACAGCATGATCGCTCCTTGTTATGTATTTTCTTGAAGCTTGAAAACATTGATATTAGCATGTAATATAAATTCAACCATAGTTTAAAAAACTCTAACCTGAAAAGGAAACAGAGATACTGGAATGTATTCTGTAATTTTCAGTTCTGTTGTAAATGGAATTGAAGGTTCACTGGTCAAAGTCGAAGTGAACTTGCTAAAAGGGATTCCTTCATTCGCTATCGTAGGCCTTCCGGATTCATCTGTCAAAGAGAGCAAAGACAGGGTTCAATCTGCCGTATACAACTCGGGTATAGAATTTCCCGTTAAAAAGATAACAGTTAATTTGGCTCCGGCAGACGTGAGAAAGGAAGGCGCTTCATTCGATCTTCCAATCGCGGTCACTATCATTCTTGCCTCGAAAGGCATGAAAAAGCTGTCGGATGACGCAGCGGTGATAGGAGAATTGGCTCTTGACGGCTCATGCAGACCGGTAAGCGGTGTTCTGCCAATGGTAGCCGGATTGAAAGAAAATGGCGTTAAAAAGGTTATTTTGCCCCGGGGTAACGAATCGGAAGCTTGTCTTATAAAAGGTTTAAAGATATTTCCTGTGGAAACTCTCCGCCAGACCATTGAAGTGATACTTAATGATTTCGAGAAAGGCTCTAAAAGGTGCGATGAAATTGAAGCTGTTGATAGAACCAGCCATTCTGAATTCGATTTCAGCGAAATAAAAGGACAGTCTTTCGCCAGGAGAGCTTTTGAAATATCAGCTGCTGGAGGGCATAACATACTGCTGGTTGGTCCGCCAGGAGCCGGAAAGACTATGCTGGCAAGGAGATATCCTTCGATTATGCCTGATTTGACAGAAGAGGAGATGTTGGAGACGTCTTTGATTTGGTCAGCGGCAGGTCTGCTTTCAAGAGAAAAACCCTACATAGAAAGGAGACCGTTTCGATCTCCGCACCACACCGCTTCACACGTGGCAATAGTAGGAGGAGGAAGCGAGCCCAAGCCTGGAGAAGTCAGCCTTGCACACAACGGAGTTCTATTCCTTGACGAATTTCCGGAATTTTCAAAAAAATCAATAGAATCTCTTAGACAGCCTATAGAGGACGGTTTTGTGACCATTTCTAGAATAAAAGGATCGGTTGTTTTTCCTTCGAGATTTGTCCTGTTAGCCGCCATGAACCCTTGTCCATGCGGTTTCAGAGGCGACAGATTCCGTCATTGCAATTGTTCTATCGGAGAGGTGAGAAAATACCTGGGAAAGCTTTCAGGTCCCATTCTTGACAGAATCGATATTCACGTTGAAGTCCCGTCTCTGTCTTTTGAAGAAATTGTCTGGTCGAAATCTTCCGAATCTTCCAGGGACATAAGAAAAAGAGTCGCCAAAGCGCGTCTTGCACAATGGCAAAGGTTTCGTGAAGAAGACAAGATTTTCAATAATTCGCAGATGCCAGGTTCAAAAATTTCAAAATATTGCCTTCTAAAAGAGAAATCCGAAGACTTCTTGAAAGGAGCTTTGAACAGATCTACTCTAACAGCGAGATCTTATGACAAAATACTGAGAGTTTCCAGAACCATAGCAGATTTGGAATCAAGCGATACAATAGCGAGGGAACATGTAGCCGAAGCTCTGAGTTATATGCAAGTGGACAAAATTGAGTTTTTATGATATTCAATCAGTTGGATAATGAAAAATAAATTACGAGGATTAATATGATAATTGAATGCCCGAGATGCAAAACCAGATATTCTATCAAAGATTCCGAAATTCCGAACGGAGGGGGTCCGGTTGAGTGCATAGAATGCGGTAATATTTTTACGATTTTCATCGAACCATTGTCTTTGATTATGAATAAAGTCACCCGGGAAGAGTCGGAATCTGAATTTCAGAGATTATCCCACAGACAGCCTTCAAAACCTGAAACCTACCAGAGAGAAGGTGACTTTTTTGGAAAGAAAACAGCTCAGCCGAAAAAAACCAACACAATCTTTGACGACACAGAAATGTTCAGATCTGAATTGGAATCAAACGTCAAGCAGACTAAGAACGAGTTTTCAAGTTTTGGGGACGATTTCAACATAAATAAGCCTGTGACGAAACCCGAGAGAACAACCCCTTTAAAGTCGAACGATTCTTTTGATTTCGAAGGATTCACTTCAAAACCTAAAATTTCTTTTGATGATTCTTTATCAATGCAATCCTCACCTTCCTTGGATCGTCCAAAAACAGAGCAGAGATTCCAAGAGGATTTTGCGATAAAAAAATCGAAAGATTTCGCCCAACCTTCTTCTTCTCTTGAAGAATTTTTCAACATTCCCAAAACTCCCGAAGACAAGTTAAAGAATCTCGCTAACAGGGTGGTAAACGAGCTTAAAATGTATTATCCTCAGGAATCCGACGAAGCCGCTACGACGGGAAAAATTCCGGTTAATTTGCTCAATGAGATCAAAAAAGCTTTACAGTTTTACAGGCAAGAAGCCATTAAAGACACCAGCTGGGAAACAGCCGTTGTTTATTTTCGTGACGCCATAAACACGATTATCGGTAAAAACAAAATTCTTTTCAGGTAGAAATCAAAGGAGGTTTTTTTGAGAAGCGCTTTATTGCTATCTTTTTTTGTGTTTTTGATAACGGGAGTTTTGAACTGCAGCTCATCGCAGGGCTCCAACACAAACAATACTGAAACAACTTCATCAGAAGTGGAAAACCCTCAGTTTTTCACCATTTCTTCCTTTACAAACTCAGATATGAAGACTGGCAGCAATTTTCCTCAGATGACTTGGCTGTCGGAAGGTGAAGAAGTTTCCCTGACTTCTTTGGGTGCAAACGCTTATATCATAGATTTCTGGGCGACATGGTGCGGTCCCTGCAGAGTTGAAATTCCTCATTTGATAAGTTTACAAGATGATTATGGAGACGAAGGTTTAGTCGTAATTGGAATAAGCGTCGACGAAAACGCAAATGTTTTGCCGGCTTTCATCACCTCGAACAAGATTGACTACATTACTCTCCACACGACAAACAACGACTTCATATCTATGGTCCTGTCCCCCGGCGGAGGCGCTATTCCACAAACTTACGTATTGGATTCTACAGGAAAAATCGTCAAGTCTTTCGTCGGTTTTTCACCGAGTATGAAAGGGGAAATCGAAGCCGCTGTTGAAAGCGCTTTGCAGTAAAAAAAGGAGAATACAACGGGCAAGAAAAAATATTTTATTTTTCTCTTGCTTTTATTCGCATACTCTTGCTCTTCCAACCATATGGAAGAGCAAGTAGAGCAAGTGTCGGGTTTTGCCGACAGGTCAGTTAAGATAAACATGCAAAAATTAAAAGAATCCGTTGACCTGTTTATTTTGGAATCTCCCAATTCAAGTTGTCCCAAATCAATATCCGATATGGACCTTCCGGTTGCTCTAAACCCTTATGATCAATCTTCACCGGCTTATGTTGATGGAGTCCCTTGTTTGAAAGGTACGGTCGGTTTTGTAGCTGATTCTTCCGGCTATAAAATACTCGGATTCGGCTCAAATGGCATTATGGAATATGAAATAGTCCAGGAAAAATGAAGAGAATTTATTGTATCGACAAAAACGATTTTCCTTACATTGGCGTTTTTGTGGAAGATGAGAGCGATTATCTCTCGAACTTCTTTTTGATGAACAATCCAATGTCCCGTCTTTTCGGTTTGAGAGGATTTGAGTCCACTTTTCTCTCTGCCATAGATGAAATGCGAAAAATAATTTTTATCAAAACAACCGACAGAAAAAAAATCCAGCTATTCGTAGACGAACTTCACGAAAATGGAGATTATTCCGGATATAAAATTGATATTCCGGAAGAAGCTTTCAATTACCTTGAACTGATTGAAAACCCAAGGGGTTGCTATGAAATTTACACAGTGATGAAATGTGACACCCCACAGATAGCCGGATGTCAGAGACCGAGAGGAAATGTTGTTATAAATAGAAATTCCAGAGGTGAACCACTTGAAGTGAAGATGATTCATGAAGGTGTAACTGTCGCGACCTCATCTGTTTTTTGGATGGATAAAAATGCGGCTGAAATTTCACTGGAGTTTTCGAGTAAAGAAGAAACCGAAAAATGGGCGGTTTACGTTTTATCATCCCTGTCACAAGAATTGATTTCACAGGGAAAAATCCCTTTGTATCTCGCTCCTGAGATCAACCCGAAATCGTGGTCGATTGCTGAAAAGATCGGTTTTAGAGGGACCAATTACAAAATCATAGAAATTAGAGCCGATTCAACTCGCCGTTCGAAAAGAGAAGAATTATGTTAGACAGTGATATTAAAGCTATTTTGAAAGAAATTCAGAAAATGAGAAGAATTGGGGAACACGAAAGAGCCCTTGAGGTCATTGAAAATCTATATAAAACAGAGAAAGATCTGGACAAGGGCATCATAGCATTCCTCCAATATCAAAAAGGGTTGATATATTCCAAGAGGAAAGAAAAAGAAAAGGCGATGGATTCATTCGCGATAGCGATTGATTATTCAAAATCAGCTACGCAAAAAGTCGTAATACAAGCGGCAAATTCAGAAGTCTTGGGTCATTTGGTTGATGCTTATTACTCTTTGAAGAATCTGAGTTTACAGAAGAGTTCGGCGGGAGAAAAAAACATGGCTGACTCGCTGATAAACGAAATGCTTAAGACAAACAACGTTTTGAGAAAATCGATTGAATTCGTAGAAAAGATTGACGAATCAAAAATAGACGACAAAATTGCCGAAGAAATCGGAAATTTGCTGAAGGTCAACAAAAACGATCCTTATATTTGGTGCCTTTTCGGGAAATACCACTCGAGCAAAGGAAAATATGATAAAGCCTTGAACTGTTTCGAGAAGGGAACATCAAGCCAGTTGAAGAAGTTCGAAAGCCTCGTTGGAGCAGTTCATTGCCATATAATGCTTGGAAATGTGGAACTTGCAAAAATCAACCTGAAAGCGGCAAGGGAGACCGCCAAAACAGATCAGGAAATCGCCGACCTCGAAAAGATTGAACAACTGATTGAAAAAATTAAACCTAAAGCGGCAGAAGAACCTCAAGAAGACGAATTGCTTATCGAACATAGTACAACTATGCCTCCCCCTCCTCCTGAAGATTTCACACAGAAAAATATAACTCAGGATGCTGAAGAAGAAGACGATTTTAAACAAGGTGATTTGCTGTCTGTAGTATCAGAGACAGCTCCAAAATCTCAAGAAATTTTAAAACCAGATGAAAACGAAGAGGAAATTGAAACCGAGGGCAAAAAAGAGACACACACCCAACCGGATTTAAAAGTTCCTCCACCCCCTCCAGATGATGAACAATTGGAAATCCTTCCTGAAAAAGAAAGCTCAAAAACTTTTGAAGAATTCGAGCATATAGACGAAGTCGAAAAATCTGCATTGTGGGTAAGGACAGAACCGGAAAAGAAAACCGATGAGAAATATTGGAAAAATCAGAAAAAATACGAGAGAAAGCTGTCTCTTTTAAATTCGGTGGTTTCAATCCTGGTTTTCCTGTCTTTCGCGTCTGGAATCGCTGCGGGAGTGATTATCGCTTTAAAATTACTTTAAAGTATGGAAAGAAGATTACTAAACCTAAACAACAGACAATTGTCGGAAAAATTGAAAGAAGATTCAATCGACACGGTAATTCTCCCTGTTGGAACAATCGAATCTCACGGAGTGACGCCTCTTGGAACGGACGTTATAATCCCCGAAAAAATAGCATTGGATATTTGCAATGATCTCAACGCGATTGTAGCGCCTACCATTTCTTACGGTTTGACAAAAGGGCTGCTTCCGCATAAAGGCTCAATGACTCTATCAGAGACCACTTTCGAAAACATACTTTTTGATGTCGCCCTTTCCTTGAAAAGAATAGGTTTCAGAAAAGTTGTGATAATTAACGGCCATGGAGGCAATATTAATTCTATTAAAAACGCTCAATATAGAATTTACAAAGAAATCGGTTTGTACTCGGTGACTGTGAATTGGTGGATTTTGTGCTCGGATATCCCGGTAAAACTATTCGGTAAAACAGGCGGACACGCTGCGGTCGATGAAACTGCTATGATTCAGGCAATTGATCCAGAACTGGTTCATTGGGAATACTTGTGCGGAGTTGAAAAATTCAGACCTTTTCAAGGCGTTGATTCTATACCTTATCCTTCCAACATTCTCGTCTATGACGAGCTTGGAGGAGAACCCGTCGACGACGAGGTTTTGTCAAAGAAATTTTATGAAAAAGTCGTGTCACGAGTTTCGGAGGTGTCCAAGCAAA
Source organism: candidate division WOR-3 bacterium (assembly GCA_016926475.1). Lineage (NCBI taxonomy): Bacteria > Pseudomonadati > Caldifarciminota > Caldifarciminota bacterium. The sequence goes on from JAFGON010000038.1 coordinate 31,613, forward strand.
TTCTTGAAAGCATGGATTCATTGATCAATTCAAATTTATTATCTTAGTTTCACCAATATACTTTTCGGTGTTGTATTCAGTGATATTTCTCAATTTTTTTATTTCATCTTCCATTCTTTTCAAAGCTTCCATTGTCAAATCTATATGCTTTATGATTGCTTGATCTTCACAGATGTTGTGTATTTGTGAAGTAGATAGCATCGCTACCGTGAGTGGTTGAGTTATCCGATGAGAAACAGCTCCTGCCGTTTGAAGAAGAACTTCAGTTCGAAGAAGGTTTTCCCTGTTTTCTTTTAAAATATTTTGTTGTGTCAATATGTGGATTGTCTGGCTGTACATTGAAAAAAGCTCTTCGTTGTACTCGATTTTTTCAGCTTCAGACACGGCTAAAATGAAATTTTTTGGAAATTCGTTTATGTAAATATCTTCATTCATCAGAAACGGGGAAAACAGGATTTTATTTGTGATCGTCTCAGGCGATTTAGTCCTTTCTTCTGTAAAATCAAGGATATGATAATGCTTCTCAGTAATATAAGAAAAGTTGTCTCTGTATCTGCTTTTCAACTGCTCGATGACCTTTTCCTCAAACATTGTATTTTCGAATAGCCCTTTTCTGATAATCAATTTCCCTTTGTCGGAATTTATGTTGAAAAAAATCCCCAAAAATGAATTTTGATAAAAACCTTCAGCGAGGATTTCCAGACTTTCTTCAATGTTGTATGCCTCGGATGCCTTTATTCTGTATTTGTAGAAATTCTGAATTTTCATTTCTTGAGCCGCGTATATTTCCCTTTTTACATGCTGTTCAGTGACATCCCTGTATATAACTACTATACCAATTGGTTCGGTGTCTTTTTTGTTGTAAGTGTCGTCTTCGAAATAAACCGGGCCTCCTGCAATGCTGACCCAAATAATCGAACCGTCTTTTCGAATCCTCGGTACATCATCTTTGCCCAGTCTCATGCCCATCATGATGTTTTTCGTCATTTCTTTACCTGCAGCGTATTCATTTTCAGGCAGAATCAGACGGTCGATATTTTTTTTGAAAATTTCTTCTTTGAGGCCATATCCAAACGTCTCAAGAAATACTTTGTTAGCGCTTATTATATTGCTTTCCGAATCTATAAAAGCGACGGCGTCTGGAATATAATCCAGGAATAAAGATGAAAAATGCCTCTTGAAAAAATCGTCTATATCGAAAAAAGCGTAAATTCTCCAGAGCCAGCGATTGCTAATCTTGATGGATGAAACAAGAATATTAGACGGGTAAATTATCCTGTCAATAACCATGTGAACGCCCAACCAGTAACAGTGGAGTTTTTGAGGATTGTTGAGCAGAGAAATCAACCTTGAATTGCTGGAAAAGTCTTCTGGTTGAAAAAGATCTTTAACAGAATATCCAATTGGGTCCGTTGAAAAAAGAAACTTCATGCTGTCGTTGACGAAAACTATTTTGCCGTTTTCAATAAGAATGCATTTATTTTCTTGAAGGACAAAACTATTTATTTCATCTGGGGATAGAATTAATTTTTTCATCGTTCCAATAGCGATTGATTATTTATCTATTGTATTGTATCAATATTTATCTTTATTGTTAAGTAAAAAGGAGATCTGATGAAATCTAAAATAGCTTTAGTTACTGGCATAACAGGTCAAGATGGTTCATATCTTGCGGAGTTTCTCCTCGGCAAAGGATATGAAGTTCACGGTATGAGAAGGAGAACGTCGATTTTCAACACCGACAGAATTGACCATATTTACGACGATCCTCACATGCCTGGAGCAAAGCTCTTTCTTCATTATGCTGATTTGACTGATTCTTCAAGTATAATAAAACTATTGGGCAAAATAAAGCCGGATGAAATATACAATTTAGGAGCTCAGAGTCATGTTCAGGTTTCTTTTGAAACCCCAGAGTACACTGCCCAGTCTGACGCTTTGGGCACTTTAAGAATACTCGAAGGAATGAGAATCCTAAATATTAACGACAGCGTAAAGTTTTACCAAGCTTCGACAAGCGAACTATACGGGAAAGCGCATGAATTTCCTCAAAATGAAAATACGCCTTTTCATCCGAGAAGCCCTTACGGAGTGGCAAAACTTTATTCTTACTGGATTACCGTGAACTACAGGGAGGCTTTTGATTTTCACGCCAGCAATGGGATTCTATTCAATCATGAATCACCGAGAAGAGGCGAAACTTTTGTGACGAGAAAGATCACGAGAGCGGTCGCGAGAATTAAGCATAAAGTTCAAAAACGATTGTACATAGGAAACCTAAACGCTCAGAGGGATTGGGGGTTTGCCGGGGACTATGTCGAAGCGATGTGGCTGATGTTGCAGCAGGAAAAAGGAGACGATTATGTCATCGCTACAGGTAAGACTTTCTCCGTGAGGTATTTTCTTGAGAATTGTTTCAAAAAGATAGGCGTTGTTATTGCCTGGAAAGGCGAGGGGGTGGAAGAGCAGGGTATAGACGATTCGACGGGGGAAGTTCTTGTAAAAGTAGATCCAGATTATTTTCGACCCGCTGAAGTAGAAAAGTTGGTGGGGGACAGTTCAAAAGCCAGACAAAAATTCGGATGGGAACCGAAAGTATCTCTGGACGAATTGATAGACATGATGATGGAATCAGACATAAAACAAGTCGAGATGGAGATGGCCATAAAAAATTCAGGTTTTAATTATTCAGCGCGGGGAAGGGCTGACAAACTTCTCTGAAGGGTGTTTTTTTGGTAAAATCGAAAATGGAAAAAGATTTATTTTGGGATTTTGTCGAAATTGTTTCTCTTTTGAGAAAGAAATGCCCATGGGACAAGTCTCAGACCTTGGAAAGCCTTTCAAACCATTTAATTGAAGAAACTCAGGAAATCGTAGAATCAATTTCATTATCGCCCGAAAAGTTGAATGAAGAACTGGGGGATCTGCTTCTTGTTTTACTCATGATGTCGGAGGTGGCTGAAGAAAAAGGATTATTTGATATACGAAACGTACTCGAAAAGGTTAAAGAAAAAGTCGTATTCAGGCATCCTCATATTTTTGGCAATACAAAAGCCGGGACTCCGGAGGAAGTGAAGAAAATCTGGAACAGGATGAAAAGTATAGAAAAAGGCGTGTCTTTTCTGAAACAAGCTTCGTTGATACAGAAGGAAGCTTCTGAAAAAGGCTTTGACTGGGAACATCACGAGCAAGTTGTCGAAAAACTTCAGGAAGAAATCCGAGAATTGATCGAAAGCGAAAACACCGCCCAAAGAGAAGAAGAGATAGGCGATATTATTTTCGTGACCGTTCATCTTGCGAATCATTTCGGTGTAGATCCTGATAAAGCATTGAAAGGTACGATTGACAAATTCAATAAAAGGTTTGGTTTCGTAGAGAAAAAAATGGCTGAATCAGGACACGAGATGAATCGGAAAAATATCGATATCATGGAGAATTACTGGAGACAAAAAGCGGAGAAAATTGATTTTAAAAGGGGAAAAAATGATTGATGAAATAAAAGAATCCCTGACTTTTGACGACGTTCTTCTCGTTCCTCAAAAGTCTTCAGTTTTACCCAAGCAGGTCGATGTTTCAACGAAGTTGGCTAAAGATATCGAACTTAAAATTCCTCTTGTCAGCGCGGCAATGGACACTGTGACTGAATTTTCGTTGGCTATTGCAATGGCAAGAGAAGGCGGAATTGGAATCATACACAAGAACATGTCGGTTAAAAAACAAAGTGAAGAGGTGAAAAAAGTAAAAAGATCCGAAAGTGGAATGATCAGTACGCCTATGACTATCGGACCTGAAATACCCCTGAAAAAAGCCATTGAAATAATGAAAATAAACGATATATCAGGTCTTTGTGTTGTCGATGAAAACATGAAACTAATAGGTCTTCTCACTCACAGGGACGTTATGTTCGAAAAAGATTTGGATAAAAAAGTTTTCAATGTCATGACGAAAGATAATTTGAGGACGGCTCCCGTCGGAACGAACATCGAACAGGCGATAGAAATTTTTAAAAAATACAAAATAGAAAAATTGCCGATAGTCGACGATTCCGGTAGGATTTTTGGTCTTATGACCGTCAAGGATGTTGAAAAAAGAATGTGGCACCCCCTGGCTAGTAAAGACAAGGATGGAAGATTGCGAGTAGGCGCTGCTGTTGGAATTTCTGGTGATACTATGGAGCGGGTTCGATCATTGTTAGATTCAGGGGTTGACGTAATCGTAGTTGACACCGCTCATGGCCATTCCGCGAGTGTTCTGAAATTGATAGAGTCAATAAGAAAAGAACACCCCGAATCTACTATTGTGGGCGGAAATGTAGCCACGAGAGAAGGCGTAAAAGACCTTATTTTATCCGGGGTTGACGGAGTGAAAGTAGGTATAGGTCCAGGCTCGATATGCACTACAAGAGTTGTCGCGGGTGTTGGAGTTCCGCAGTTGACGGCTATAACGGAAACAGTTGAACAGGCGACAATAATTGGGGTTCCGGTGATAGCAGACGGCGGAATAAAATATTCGGGAGACCTCGTCAAAGCATTCGCCGCTGGAGCTAACTCAGTAATGATAGGAAGTCTTTTAGCCGGAACAGATGAGAGTCCTGGAGAAATAGTGTATCTCGAAGGAAGAAGTTTTAAGGTTTATAGAGCCATGGGATCTCTACAGGCGATGAAACAGGGTAGCGCGGACAGGTATTTTCAAGAGGGGATGAGTAAGTTTGTTCCGGAAGGGGTTGTCGCGAGAGTTCCTTACAGAGGAAGTTTAGACGATGTAATTTATCAGCTCATAGGAGGGTTAAAAGCAGGCATGGGGTATTTGGGGGCTGAAAACCTCAGCGAATTAAAGGAAAAAGCTGTTTTTGTAAAAATATCTCCAGCCGGACTGAGGGAAAGTCATCCCCATGATATAATAATAACAGAAGAACCTCCAAACTACGGAGTTTTTAAGTGAGTCAAATAAAAGGAACAACTGTTCTCGCCGTCGTGAAAGATAATTCGGCGTCAATAGGAGCCGACGGACAGGTAACTTTCGGCAACACAATAATTAAATCAAAAGCCGTGAAACTCAGAAAAATGGCCGATGGCAAAGTCGTAGTGGGTTTCGCAGGCTCGGTCGCTGACGCTTTTTCTCTTTTTGACAGATTCGAAAAACATATAAAAGAACATCCCGATCAGCTCAGCAGAGCGGCGGTGGCTCTGGCGAGGGAGTGGAGAAAAGACAAAGTTCTGCGGAAACTAGAAGCTATGTTGGTGGCAGTCGACAGAACAGACGCTCTTTTGATATCCGGACAAGGTGATGTCATATCACCTGAAGATGGCATCATAGCTATCGGTTCGGGAGCTCCATACGCTATCGCTTCAGCAAGAGCACTGACTCGCTACACTAAGATGTCGGCTGAGGATATTGTCAGAAAATCTCTCGAAATCACTTCAGAGATTTGTATTTACACAAACAGGGAAATAACAGTGGAGGTAATCGGTTAATGGAAAATGGATTTGAGATCATTGAAGATTTCAGCTCTTCCTTGACTCCGAAAAAAATAGTCGAATTTCTCGATCTTTATATAGTCGGGCAGTCAGAAGCCAAAAAATCCGTGTCAATAGCAGTGAGAAATAGATGGAGAAGAGCAAGGGTGCCCAAAAATCTTCGAGAAGATATTATTCCAGCAAACATTTTGATGATAGGTCCGACTGGAGTGGGTAAAACAGAGATAGCTCGCAGACTCGCAAAACTGCTTCAAGCTCCGTTTGTCAAAGTTGAAGCCACTCAATACACCGAGATAGGGTATGTAGGTAAAAATGTGTCTTCGATGGTTCGAGATCTGGTAAACACGGCTGCGGGAATGATAAAAAACAAAATTTCCGCAGAAATAAGACCTTTGGCTGAGACCAGAGCAGAAGAAAAAATTTTGGACATAATGCTCCCAATAAGCAAACCCGTGATTTTGGGCGGTGATAGTTCGACAAGAGAAAATCTGAGGAAGCTTTTGAAAAAAAAGGAACTCGACGAAAGAGAAATTGAAATACCGATATCTTCTTCAGCGGGAAAACCTTTCATAGAGGTTTTATCACCTGCGGGAATGGAAGATATGGGTATAAATTTTCAGGACATGATTGGAAATATAAAGCCGAGAAAAAGAAAAATGAAAAAAATGAAGGTCAAAGACGCTTTCGAAGTTATTTGCGAAGAAGAGATGGCGTCCATCCTTGAAGAACATGATATTGGAATTGAAGCTTGTCGCCTTGCAGAGGAACAGGGTATTATTTTCATTGATGAAATTGACAAAATCACCGTAAGTGAAGAAAATATATCAAAATCCGGTCAAGATGTTTCAAGAGAAGGCGTGCAAAGGGATCTTCTGCCTTTAATTGAAGGCACCACGGTTCAGACAAGATATGGAGCTGTAAAGACAGACCACATATTGTTTATAGCAGCTGGAGCTTTCAACGTTTCAAATCCCTCTGACATGATACCTGAGTTTCAAGGCAGATTTCCAATCAGGGTCATTCTCAACGATCTCAAAGAGGATGACTATCACAGGATATTGAAAGAACCTAAAAATTCCTTGATAATCCAGTATCAAGAACTTTTAAAACAGGATAAAGTTAACCTCAAATTCGAAGAGGATTCTCTGAAATTGTTGGCGAAATTTGCCTATGAACTCAACAGGGATTCAGAAAATATTGGCGCGAGAAGACTTCAAACAATACTGAACGTTGTTTTGGAAGACATTCTATTCAACGCGACAGAAGAACCGGGTGAAAAGATCATAGATGAAGATGTTGTACGAGGGAAACTTGAGCTAGTGGCAAAAGAAGAAGATTCAAGGAAATATATACTCTGATGAGAATTTTTTATGGGCTACTCATAGGGCTTTTTGTGGCTTTTTTTGAACTTTTTTTTGTGAAATTTCTTTCTATTAAAGGCATTATCCCGAGTTTAATTCCTGTGTTCGTCCTTTTCGCGGCTTTTTACGGAGGCAGGAGGATGGGTCTTTGGGCCGGTTTTATGGCTGGATTGATAATGGATTTTTATGCAAGGTATTATATAGGGATTGGCATAATTTTTTACAGCAGTGTCGGTTTCGTTTTGGGAAACATTAGAAACAAACTCCTCTTTGACAGCACCATAGGCAAACTGCTTTCATTGTTGATCGTCAATTTCCTACAATCTTCAATTCTATGGATTTCTTCCAGACCGGAGAGTGTTTTGAACATTTTCATGGTCTCGATACTGCCGAAAATTTTGTATTCGACATTTCTCGGCGGGATTATTTTGTATATTCTCCTTTTGGTATTTTCAAAAATATCATACATTGCTGCTCTATTCAGGTTCATCAAAAAATGATGGATTTCAAAAGAGGAAAAGTTCTTAAATACTTTATCGCGTTCGCTTTTTTGCTTATTTCAATTAACTTATTCAAACTCCAGATACTGCAGGGAGACTTCTGGCAGGAAAAATCTTCGAGGACAAGCATACAGCTGAGATATATTGAACCGACAAGGGGAGATATTTATGATTCAAGAGGAATTCTGCTGGCGAAAAACAGGCCAGGTTATTCAATTTTAGTCGATCCTCAGCTTCTGAAAAAATACCCTGGTGTAGCGCCGACACTCGCTTATTATCTCGGGGTCAACCAGAATTACATATTTGAAAGAGTTGACACCAATTCTTATCAGGTTAAAAGAATTGCCCGTGATGTAAGCCTCGAACTAATAAGCAAACTCGAAGAGCACAGAGACGAACTTCCGGGAGTGCAAATTGTTGCTGAACCAGTGAGGGAATATCCTCTTGGAAAATATACCGCACATGTAATAGGTTATCTCGGCGAAATTTCTCAGATTGAGCTTGAAACCTTTGATTCTTCAATTTACAGGCTGGGAGACCTCGTCGGAAAATTGGGCATTGAAAAATACTATGACGTATTTCTAAAAGGAAGGATAGGATATGAATTTGTTGAGGTCGATAAACTCGGTAGGGTTTTGCAGCCTTTTTCGGAAAAAGATCCAGTTCTGCCTTCGAGAGGGTGCAATGTATATACAACCATAGATACCCGGCTTCAACAGAAAGTCTATTTCTACCTATGGTATAACGCCTGCACAGCTATAGTAATGGACGTAAACACAGGAGCCATTCTCGCGATGGTTTCAAAACCCTCGTTCCCTCCTGACAGTTTGTCTTTTGGACTAAAAAAAGAAATGTGGGACAGCATAATAGCCAATCCTCTCCACCCTTTTTTGAACAGGGCTATAGCGAGCAACTTTCCTCCAGCTTCGACCATCAAGCCTTTAACAGCTCTGGCGGCACTCTCCGCTGGCGTGCTCGACACAGGCCCCCCACTGGAACCTTGCGAAGGAAACATTGATCTTAAAGACGGTTTGCCCCACAAATGTTCAGGGGGACCTCATGGGCATCTCGATTTGTCGGGCGCATTGATGAGATCCTGCGATATTTTCTTTTATCAAGTAGGATTGAGAATAGGGTACATGCAATACATAACTTGGATGAAAATGTTCGGCTTTGGAGAAAGAACCGGGATAGATATGTATCCTGAAGCCCAGGGAATCGTCCCAGACAGCGAGTGGATGGACACCAGATACGGAATGGGTAATTGGCCTAAAGGAGTTGTTGTCAATCTATGTATAGGTCAAGGCGAATTTCTCGCGACTCCTCTTCAGATAATCAGGTATTTCGCTTCAATAGCAAACGGCGGGTATCTCGTCAAACCTTACATTGTCGATTCAATTCTCAACGAAAGGGATGAAGTTGTCTATAGGTCGAAAATCGAAAAAGAACCCATTCATATAAATCCTTCGTATCTCGAATACGTTCAAGAAGCTCTTGTTTCGGTTGTCAACAACAGTGAGGGTACTGGTTACGAATGTCACATTGAGGGGCTCACCATAGCTGGAAAAACAGGTACAGCAGAGCATATCGGAGAACATGACCATTCTTATTTTGCATCTTACGCTCCAGCGGAGAATCCCGAAATAGCAGTTATCGTGATAATAGAAAACGCAGGTGCGACTGGAGGAAGGATCGCCGCTCCAATCACAAAACTCATCATGCAGTATTATTTCACGACAATATCCCCG
>JAFGON010000039.1 GCA_016926475.1 candidate division WOR-3 bacterium
AAGTATTGACTTCAACTCGAAGGATTATATCACTGAGCCGAGTTTTTAAAAATCCTGTTGTAGCCCTGCATTTAAGTTTCAACATGAACTAGACATAAAATCTGGTAATATGTATAAAACTCTTTTGTTGTAAAACAAGAAGGAGAAATGATGGATGTAGCCCTATCAATAATCTGGATGCTAATTCTCGCTATGGTCGTCGCTGTTCTGGCGTTTCCCGGTTCGAGAGAAGAGTTTGTTGAATTGACAAAAAATTATCCCTATTTTATGGGAGCTTTGAAATTCGGGCTGTTAGGAACTATGGGTGAATTGTTGAGCTGGAAAATAGTCTCAGGGAAATGGAGATTGAAAAACATAAGGCTTTGGCAGAGAATTCTCGTCTGGGCGTTCCTCGGTGTTGTTTTTGTGGCAGTTTTCCCGCTTTTTTCTTTTGGAGTTGAAGGCCTGCTTCAAACCGGGCTTTTAGGCGGAAAGGGAATAAAACTGCTGACAGCTTTTTGGAAATCTTTTTTTATGCAGGCGATTTTCGCCTTTCCTTTTATGGTGTTTCACAGAATCACAGATACCCTGATAGATAGAGGAGAACTGTTCACAAAATGGAAAATTGTCGAAGTGTATGAAAAAATCGACTGGGAAAACATGTTCAAAATAGTGGGTGCGGCAATAATTTGGTTCTGGCTTCCAGTCCATACCTTGAACTTTCTTTTACCTCCGGAATTCAGGCTGATAACAGCGGCTTTGCTCGCCATAGTATTGGGCGCTATCCTCGGAATAGCGAAGAGGCTTTCGGTAAAAAAACAGGCAGATCAGAAAGTTTAATAAATCAGACGGGGAGAATATGGCGGGAATAGTATTTTTTAAAACAGACAATATGGAAAAAACCCTTGCTTTCTATGTGGATGCGGTTGGAATGGATGTTTGGCTGGAGCAGAAAAACTGCGTGATATTAAGGCACGAGAATATGCTTTTGGGTTTTTGTCTCGGAGAGATGCCCCGGAATGAGTCGCTGATAACGTTTTTTTATTCAAACAAAAAGAAAGTGGATGAAATATACGAAAAATTGAAAAATTCTGCGCAAAACCAGCCCAAGTACAACAAGGATTACGATATCTACCATTTTTACGCTGAAGACCCGCAAGGCAGGGTGGTTGAATTTCAGTTTTTTTGCAGTGAAATCCAAGATAACTTTATCTGGGAAAATAGTCCTAAAAAAACTTGAAATTCTCGTGTTTTTGAAGTATGAAAGAGAAACTTAAAAAAGGAAGTGAAATGGATAAAAAAGAATATTTAAAAGATACAGTAGAGCACATAGACATAAAATCCTTTGACTCAAAGACATTGGTAGAGCAATACGGAAAAATGGCTTTTCAGGCGAGAAATCTCCACAGAGCGGCTCTTATTTTCGATGAGATGATTAAAAATAGGGATTGCACTGTAATTATGTGCCTGGCAGGATCGATTTTTAGCGCAGGTTTGAAAAGGGCTGTTCTTGATTTGATCCAATGCAATATTGTTGATGCTGTAGTCTCTACCGGTGCGATTATTGTCGATCAGGATTTCTTTGAAGCTCTCGGATTCAGGCATTACATCGGTCATCCAAGCGCCGATGACGACGATTTGATGAAAAACACCATCGACAGAATATACGACACCTACATAGACGAGGATGAATTGAGAATTTGCGACGAAACGGTAAAAATAATTGCGGATAGAGCCCCGACCAGACCTTATTCTTCGAGGGAGTTTCTAATGCTGATGGGTGATTACCTCATAGAGAACAAGAAAGGGGAAGAATCGCTGGTTCGGAAAGCCAGAGAAAAAGGGGTTCCGATTTTTGTCCCCGCGTTTTCCGACTGTTCAGCGGGTTTTGGACTGGTCAGCCACCAAGCCGAAAGAAAGCAATCTCCAAAGGTTACAATAGACTCCGTTAAAGATTTTTTAGAACTGACAAAACTAAAGTTGATGTCCAGGGATACTGGTCTTTTCATGATCGGGGGAGGGGTTCCGAAAAATTTCGCTCAGGACATAACAGTCGCGGCTGAAATTTTAGGAGAAGAAGTCAACATGCACAAATACGCCGTGCAGATTACAGTGGCTGATGAAAGAGACGGGGGTCTGTCGGGTTCCACGTTAAAAGAAGCTCATTCATGGGGAAAAGTAGATCAAGGAGCTGAACAAATGGTGTTCTCTGAAGCGACTATCGCTTTCCCTCTCATCGCGAGCTATGTTTACCACAGGAATAATTGGCAGGCGAGGCAACCAAGAAACTTTAACAAGGTGTTGGAAGAAGAAGAAAAATGAATAAAGAAGCTCTAGTCCCAAAAAGTGTTTTTTTAACAAATGGAGTTGGCGTCCACAAAGATCAACTCGCTTCGTTCGAGCTCGCTCTGAGAGATGCCGGAATAGAAAAGTGTAATCTAGTCTATGTTTCGAGCATTTTGCCTCCGAAATGCAAAATTATTTCTCGAAACAAAGGGCTTGGAACCCTTCAAGCGGGTCAACTCACGTACTGTGTAATGGCTAAAAACCAAACCAACGAACCAAACAGACTTCTCTCGGCGGCAGTTGGCATGGCTATGATCAAAGGGCATGAGCAGTATGGGTATCTTTCGGAACACCATGCATTCGGGCAAACAGAAAAAGCTTCCGGAGAATACGCCGAAGATTTAGCGGCATCGATGCTCGCGACTACCTTGGGGATACAATTCGACCCGAACCTGGCGTGGGATGAGAGAAAGCAGGTTTACAAAGCTAGCGGGCACACGTTTGTCACCCGCCCTATAGCTCAGTCCGCCAGGGGAAACAAAGACGGGCTATGGACGACGGTTATCGCTGCGGCAGTATTTTTGCTCGAATAGGGAGACAATATTCAACAGGTAAATTTTGGAGGATTGGATCCGGAGTTCTCGAGTAGAGAAAATTCCAAATTCGTTATATTGCCGGTTCCATTCGACCTTACCAGTTCTTGGCTCAAGGGCTCTGACAAAGGACCGGCGGCTCTTATAGAGGCTTCTGCGAACATGGAGTTGTTCGACGAAGAAACTGAAAAAGAACCTTTCAAAGCCGGTATTTTCACCGAAGAACCGGTTTCGGCTGGAAGTACTTCCGAGATGGTGGAAAAGGTCAAAAAGAAAATTACCGAACATCTCAAACAGGGAAAAATTCCAGTGACTATAGGCGGCGAGCACTCTGTTTCAATAGGTGCGTTTAAGGCTTTCGCCGAATTTTATGACCGGATAAGCGTTTTGCATCTCGACGCTCATTCCGACAGACGCGACGTGTACGAGGGCGATAAATTCAACCACGCGTGCGTAATCTCGCGAGCTGAAGAAATTGGATTTAATGTGGTTTCTGCCGGAATCAGAAGCCTTGATTTTTCTGAAAAGAGAATTCTTTCGGATGACAGGGTGTTTTTGGCATCAAAATTGAGAGACGACAGAAACTGGATAAAAAAAGTTATGTCAAAACTTTCAGAAAATGTCTACGTCACAATTGACCTCGACGTATTCGATCCTTGCGTGCTTCCGTCCACTGGAACACCTGAACCGGGTGGGCTAAGTTGGTATGAAGTGCTCGATATTCTCAGAGAGACAGCCCGGAATAAAAAAATAAGGGGATTCGACGTAGTCGAATTGAAACCGGATCACAACAGGTATTCTGATTTCACAGCCGCGAAGCTCGTTTACAAGTTAATCGGTTACATCAACGGCTGAGGACTGTATGATGCAAGATCTTATCCCATGGGTTTTGATTCCGTTATTGATAATGCTCGCGAGAATAATTGATGTCTCCATCGGGACCGTGAGGATTATTTTCGTAGCTCGCGGTAAAGCTGTTATGGCGGCAATACTTGGTTTTTTCGAGGTTGTGATATGGATACTGGCAATAACTCAGGTTCTCGCTAACCTCACCAACGTGACATGTTATATCGGTTATGGTCTGGGTTTCGCTCTCGGAAATATAATAGGCATAAAAATTGAAAGAAAACTGGCTTTCGGACTTCAGATGATTACAATAATAACCGCCAATAAATTAGACCTTCTTCCCATGACTCTGAGAGAGGAAGGATACGGAGTGACGGTTGTCAATGGCAAAGGAGTAAAAGGGGACGTCAAAATCATCTACGCTGTCGTTGAAAGGAAATTTGTTCAGCACATTCTGGATTTAGTCAATGCCACGGAGCCTGATAGTTTTGTAACTGTTGAAGATATGGTCTCGCTTCAGAGAGGCTTTATAAGACAAAGGCAGAAAAAAGGTTTGTTCGCGAAAAAAAAATAAAGGAGCTTTAAATTGAAGGATATAAAAGGATTGGATTTGTATTTATCGGAAAACCAAAATGTGCATTTTCTTGAAGCTGAAAAAAAAGGAGATGTGATTGTCGAACTGCTTTCAAAAATACCGAAAGAAAACTTCAAAGATTACGAAGAGGTAAAAAGAGAAATGCTCATGAGAGAGGACCTTATGTCTACCGGGATTGGACTTGGAATAGCGTTCCCACATATAGGTTCCGTCAACGTTGAAAAAATGAGCATCTGCGTGGGAATATTAAAAAAAGGCGTAGATTGGGGGGCAATTGACGATAAGCCGGTGAGAATCGTCATACTAATTGTCTACCCCTCCAAGAGAAGAACGGAGTATTTGACATTGATATCAAAATTGAGCACGGTTCTCAAAGAAGAAATGAACAGAGAAAAGATTGAAAAATCAAGCGACAGCGAGGAGGTGTTTCAAATTTTGACAAACAACCTGGTGATTTAAAAGTGTTAAGCTTTTTCGTATTAGCAGGATTGTATGCTTTCTTGGGGCTGTATGTTCCCGACCAGGCTAATCCTTGGGCGGTTCAGCTTCTTTCGCTGACAGACACTGATAATATTTACGAAAATACAGTCGAAATAAACACGGTTCTGGAGGAAGAATCATTTCTCGGCACGGGCTCTTATGCGAGGTTTGCAATAGTCCAGGGAATTTTTCAAGACAGAAGAGTATACAGGATTTGCGCGGGAGCTTTCCCGTCAAGAGACGAGGCGACGGAAGCTGTAAACGCTTTGACTTCAAAAGGAGTTGATTGCTTTCCTAAAAATCTATTTGTGGAAGAAAAATGGGAATTCGTGGTATCCAAAACTGGCGAAATTTTTTTGGGTTCCGACCACGTTGTCGATATACTCGACAACGGTCAAATTTCAACTGACAGGGAGAGAGCATACGTTCAGCCCCAAAGAAAATACGCCGCCCTGGCTTATTCAAATTGGACCGGATTTGAAGGAGAAGGAGAGAATTTGTATTTGTTAAACCTTGAAAGTTTAAATGAGAAACTCGTCCTGATAGACATGAGGGCTGTTCTTCCTTATTTTTGGTTTTCAGACGATAATGACGGATGTTTTTTGATAACAGAGTTGCTCTGCGGGGGAACAGCGTATTCAAACGAAGTCATTATAGTTAACTGTGAAACTGCTGGAATAGTAGCTCGTTATGAACATTGCACGGTAGACAGGTGTTGTGAAGAGGAAAGCTTTTTATACTTAGATTCTCTATCACCCGATGAAACTGTTGAAGCAGAGATCAAGATAGATTTAAAAGATTTTTTTAACAGCGGCCATTGAATATCCGGGTTCAAATTAATCTTTAGCTTGCTCTGCGATTGTTTTGGCATTTTAATTTAAAAATGGTTGATATACCCACTTTTGATGAATTGAATTCATTTGTCCCTCAAATAGTTTTGGAGGGAAACTCACGGGGAAAAACCGAAAGCGGCTTTTCTGCCGCCCTTCTTTCTTTGGATGTAAAAGGTTTTACTGCGATAACGTCCGAAGTTATCAAGAAAGGAAGAGAGGGGACGGAAGTACTTTCTGACACTATATCTACAATATTCGACCGGGTTATTGAGATAGTTTACAGTTACGGAGGGTTTGTCTCTTCATTCGCGGGGGACTCTTTTACCGCAGTTTTTCAATACGAAAAAAATGGTTCAATTTTGCATGCAGACCAATGTTATTTCGCGGCTCTGAAAATAAAAGACGAACTTGAAAAGACCAAGATAATCCGAACCCAACTCGGTGTCTTTGATTTTTCAATGAGAATAGGCCTTTCTCAGGGGGATGTCTTCTGGAAAATAATCGAAAATGAAGGCACAAAAATTTTTTATTTCGGAGGAGAAGCTCTAATCGACTGCCTTGCGGCTCAAAAAACATCCAAGCCGGGTTTTA
>JAFGON010000040.1 GCA_016926475.1 candidate division WOR-3 bacterium
AAACCTAAAATATCACCAACCAGTTGTTATATCTACTAGTTAGGTGCAAATAATAAAAACTAAAATGAATATTCAGTTAAAAATCAAAATGAAAAATAATATTTTAATGCAAATAGTAATTAACTATATCTTTTTAGTATTTATGACATCTTGTCATTATGATGGAAAACTATCATCCGAAATTATTAAATCAGAAAAATTCGTAGATATAGGTACCCACAAACTTCGAGTGGTTGTATCGGATATTCCAAGCAAATACACTATTGTTTTGGAATCTGGAGGGGGAAAATATTCAGAAGCCTATCATGAAATACAAGATACCTTGGTAAAATTAACAGGTATAAGGGTTATGAGCTACGATCGTTCTGGATTTGGCCAGAGCGAATTGGGACCAGATACTTTCAATGCAATCGATGAGGTAAATGCGCTGAAAAAATGTTTAGAAGTACTGGGATTTAAAAACAACTATATTCTTGTGGGGCATTCATATGGAGGAATTTTAGTACAACTTTTTACACTACAATACCCTGAACTGGTTAAGGGCATTGTTTTAATTGATCCAATGAATGTAAAATTTGTTGACAGATTTGGACTTGATAACCTTAATGCGGCCACACCTTATTTTGAAAATCCCAAAGAGAATTATGAAAAAGCTGGTAATAGAATGGTTGATAACTTTCCAATTTTATTAGATAGATTACGTGGATATGAACTTCCAACAAGTATACCTGTAATTCTCATAACATCAGGTAATGCTCCTTTTTCTTCAGATCTTTGGCGCAAATGTCATACAGAGATGGTGATGAATTCAGAAAATCACAAACTAATTATTGCTGAAGGAAACAATCATGATATATTAATGGAGAATCCAGAATTAGTGTTAAAAACAATAATAGAATTAACCAAGAATATTAAATAAAAATAAACATGAGTTTTATGCTAAGGTGGTCTCAAGCTTTTAACGCAACACCCGCAAATCCAACTTGGATTTAGGGCCAAAAGGTATTCAAAACATTTTTGCACAGAGTGGAATTATTACAAATTCTGATATTAAAGAATACTTAGATGTGTAAGCGCATGGTTTCATAGCATTACGCGGCGTAATACCCGGCGCTCCCGTTGGTAGCTCCGGGCTTCGCCGCACTTTCACCTCCGCTACCGCTGCGGTGAAAACGTCATACACCAGGGTAACGTCAGATGAAATAACGCGCATCCGGAGAATATTAAAACGAAAAGAATATTGAAGATTATTGTTTTTTCGATTTTATCGCTTCAATTATTGCTTCCTGTAATTTTGATGTTTACTCCTTTTACTGCCAATGTTAAGGGAGATGTGGAATTGACAGGAAAATATAAATTTCCGCATGGCACCGAAGCGCAAAAAGAATATACTCTTGAACAGAGTAATGATTTTGTAACAGTGATTCAAAAAACTCAAATTACTTATGAAGTTGTGGTGTTTGGAATGTTGGCTTTGTTATTTTTAAATGAGACTTTTTTTTAGTATTATTGATTAGCGCTATTATAAAGAGAGAGACATAGCCTCACTTTATCACGACCATTAGCACGAGTGACAAGAAATGAATTTAAGCCTGTCTTATTTAAGACTAACCCCAGAATGTGATACCGTGAAATCAAGCAATAGAACTGAAAAATTCAGGGATATGCTTTCGAGTAAAGCTCATGAGACAGCCAAGAAGTTTGAACAGGCATATTCAAAATCAATAGAAAAAACTAAAAACGCCTCAAGACCGATATCAGCATAAATGTTTTATTGTAGCTAAAAAGATTAAATGATAAAAGTATAACGAACACACAACATTTTGTATAAAACAGTTGGGGTTTAGTGGTTTGCGAGAGTTAGGTTCTCGCATCAGCTTTTTCCTCAGTGGACAAGAACACGGCTAGAAAACCCAACCCTTTCATATTGACGAATTTTATATGAAATAACTTGCCGACAAGAATTTTGTAACCGGCATCTTTCACGGTTAATGAGAAGGGAATAGAAAATGAAAATAAGAAAAATTTACTTCTGCTGGTGGAGAGGCGACTGACTAATTATTATAATCAACCTTTATTTTAGCACTACAAAAATTAGGAGAACAACAGTGAACAAGATTGACAAAATCATGAAATCGATGACATTTGATTTTTTTGGAAACGGAAAATATAAAATTGCCCCATCAATGCATCTTTCTTCAACGAATTCTGTTTTTCTGGATGTACGGTCCAAAGAAGAACTGGAAACAATTTCATTTAGCCTTGTACATCACATGCCTGTTCTACATATTCCGATTAATGAGATTCCTGACCGATTATCGGAAATACCCCGGGACAAAACTGTCGGTATTTTTTGCTCTTCCGGAGTTCGCTCCACAATGGCCTATTTTTATTTGAGAACGCTCGGCTTTGAAAATGTGCGAATAATTGAAGGCGGTTACGCCGAACTGGTGGATGATTTTAAACCCGGTAAATTGTTAAAGCATATCACACAGGGCAGACAGTAAAATGCCAAACATGATAATAATTGGTTTAGCAATATTTGCTATAGGTCTTGTAATGACCATGTCTGGAAGGGGCGGCGGAAATTTCTATGTGCCCCTCCTTGTTATTGCAGGTTTGGGAATGCACCAGGCAGCCGCTATGGGTCAGTTTATTCTAATGATTGCTGCGTTGACCGGAATGCTGGTTTTCAACAAAAAAAAGATGGTAGATTGGAAACTGGCTTTGGTTATTGATCCGCCTACTGATGTAATGGCGTTTGTTGGAGGGTACTTCTCCAGTTATTTGAGCGGTTCAACTCTGAAAATAATTCTGTCGGTATTTCTGGTTTTGGCCGGTATTTTAATGCTGATAAAAGTTAAAGAAAGACCTATAAAAAAAGAAAAAAAATTCGGATACTGGCACAGAAAATTTGGAGACGAAGAATATGTTGTCAATTTATGGTATACGATTCCCATTACCGCGCTTGCCGGTCTTGTCGCCGGATCGGTAGGGATATCATGCGGCACATTCAAGATTCCTCTGATGGTTTTACTTTGCGGTGTGCCAATGCATATAGCGGTCGGGACTTCTTCAGCAATGATTGCCGCTACGGCAATAATGGGTTTTCTGGGTCATACGATGCGAGGACACTTTGATCCTGAATTTGCCATTCCCCTGGCAATAGCGGCTGTATTGGCCGGTATATTTGGAGGAAAATTGGCCATAAAAACAAAAACGAAGTATTTAAAGTTGATATTTGCAGTGACAACTTTTGCTGCCGCAGTATTTATGATAATCAATACGCTTAAAACATAAAAGGTTTTTCCCAGTGTGAATACGTCCTGTATTCACACTGGACATTCTTTTGGCGGAGACACGCCACTTCATATAACTGCGCGTAGCCGGTTCGGGCAACTTCGCATAGCCGCAAACGCTATAATTCTCTGCAACTTAAAAAGTTATATGCCGCTTGACGCAGCATTTTTGATTATTTTCTTTTTAACTTATCTTGGAAATAAAATAGATTTCACATAGAGGATGAAAACAAAACCCCTGAAGGTAAGTTCGCATTTTTTTAGTAAAAAATTATTTTACGGAACTATCCTTATACCCCTTGACCTCGGGGAGTTGTCGAAGACTTCGATTACGTGAAATACTATCGCGAAAGATTTTCTCGGTGAAACTCCGTGTATGAAGTCGTGGACGGTGTTGACGTATTCTACTATGCCCCTATCCCTTTCCGAGAGGTCTGAGCCCTCAGGGTAAATGAGCTGGGCTACGGCTTTGACTTCGAAAGAGGGAATGTCGAGAAAGACTATTGATACAAGCGGATTTTTCATTATGTTGAGAAATGATCCTGTTTTGAAATCTTCACTCGTGTACAATTCGAGGCTGACCTGTTTTGTCCTGTCAAAAATTTCAGGGTTTTGGTAGAGTGAATCGAGGATTTCAAGTTTGCGAATAAATGAAGAATCGTAATTTGAAAGCAGAAGCGAGGTCACTTCTTTTATGAATTCCTCCTTTGGAAGAAAACCAAGCCCTTTGACGGCGTTGTTTATGCTGACGCGCGTATCTTCCCTTTTGGCGCCGTATGTCGCGACCATTCCGGAGTGAGGTCCAGACAGGGGGGGCATTTCGCCATTTTTCCACATTTCAAGAGCTTCTCTTCTTCTGGCGATGTTCCATGTCATAAAATCGTCCGGCAGGATTGCGATATCCAAGACAATCCACTCGTCGTCAACGAGCGCTTTTATTTTGCCTTCCGAAATGTTTTCAAGATCCACGTTGGTTTGTTTGTAAAAAGGGAGATTTGATTCATCACCTGTATGATCCGAGGGTTGATTTTCTGATGTCTGACTTGTCTGAAAACAGGAAACTGGTATGAAAAATGCGACGAAAAACAGCAATACAAAAAATCTTTTCACGATGACCTCCCTCGGTAGATTTGACCTAAGATTTTTTATTCTATCACAAAAAAAGACCGCTAAAAGCGGAAATTTCAGCTCTTCTTTTCAAGTTAATATTTCCATGTATGATTGCATTTTCTCTGACTGGTTTGAATTCAGTTTACGGTCGACAAAACTGATTTGACTTCGTTTGTTGTTTTTGTGTTAAAATCAAAGAAAATTCAAGGAGTCAATTTATTGGTTGATCCATCTTTTGAAGATTTTCTTTTTGAACTGTTTCTCATAGATTCCGACCTAAAACTTTTGAAATACGGAAAAAGCTTTTCCAAATTGCCCGGAAATCCTAAAAACCTCCGGGAAGGCGTTAAAATCACTGAATATCTCGTCATGGGGGAGGACAGAAAGATAATCGAAAAAGAGATGAGGAGAAAAATCTCTGAAAATTCCGAATTTGAGATGACGTTCGACATTGCCGCCGGAGAGCGCAGGAGAAGGGTTTTTGTGAAATTTTTGCCGGTTGAGTTCAAAGAAAACTCACGTGGCGCGATATGCTCTGTTTTCGATTTAGGGGCTGTTCAAGAATCGTTCTCTAATGGGGCAGAAGACACCAGAAAAGACTTGCAGAATGTCATCGAAAGAAGAGCATCAAATCTCTCAAAGACGAATAAGATGCTCATTGATGAACTCAAGAGGAAACAGGTTGTAGAAGAGGAGCTGAGATATTTTGCCTCAACCGATTCTTTGACTGGAATTTACAACCGTCGAGCCGGATTGCTCTTTCTCGATCACCGAATAAGGGAATCTATGGACAACAACACTCCTTTTCAAATTTGTTTTGTAGACGTAAACAACCTAAAAGAGATAAACGACAGTTATGGACACAACGAAGGCGACTACCTTCTGGTGAAATTGACTGAAATCCTGAACCAGTCCATAAGAGAGTCGGATGTAATTTTCAGGCTCGGAGGGGATGAATTCATCATTATATTCCATGCCCTCGCCCTTGAAAACACAAAAAATATCTGGAAAAGAGTCGATAAGAATCTCGGAAAATACAATGAGTCGTCACAAAAAAAATATGAAATTTCAGTGAGTTACGGTTTCGCGACTTTCGACCCTTCAAAACCTAAGACAATCGAAGAACTTATTTCCTTCGCCGATTTTGAAATGTACAGGGAAAAAGAAAAGTTTCATAAAAGGCAGGAGAGTTGATATAAAGGGGCGTAAACGCGCCCCTTTATTTTCTTTTGGCAGGAATTATGAAAGCGGACGAAAAATAGTCTCCTTCTGTAGTGTGAAGAGCAGAAAAGTTTATAGCGTCAAAGGCGAAGTTGATCCTGTCCGGTATTGTGTCGGGAAGAATGACGAGTCTTGAAAACTGTCCGAACACCGGGTCGGCAGGGATCAAAAATCTCGCGTGTGTGTCTTTCCACCCGAAATGGAAATAGCAGTCGGCGGTGTCTCCCGACACATAATACGTCATGGTGATCGAATCTCCTGCTCTGAAAGAAGGTATTTCTGAAAAACTGTCGTCAACAGACCAGACACTTCTGAGTTTGTTGTAGCCGAAATGATAGGTGGTGTCCGTGGTCTGAATCGAAACGCTGTCGACCGAAAGAAGAGATCCGGGCGATTTTACGAGAGCGGGGGATATTCCCCTGAGTCTCCATCCCCTGTAGGTTTCGTTGGACTGGCCTATTCTGACGAAAACTGCGTTTCTCGTGAAGTCGTCGGAGAAATTCTTTTGAATCGAATCGATTTCGAGGTTTTTGAGATAATAAATATAGAGAGTTCCGGAGAGGTTGAACGTTATTGTGACGTAAGCTGTGTCGCCGACAAGTTGGATGGAAAAATCTTTCGCCACTCCGGCTGACGGGGATCTAAACCAATGTATCAAGTTGATCGGGCTGAAAATTTTGCCTTTAGAACCCGTTGTGTCTTCTATTCCGTAGTATGAAGCGTCGGCTAAAAGAGTAGAGTATTCATCGTTTATGAGGTTTGTTATAGCCGTCCTGTCGAGAGTGGCGGGATCCTGCGGACCTGTCGAGCTTTCTTTTGTGCAAGATGAAACCAACAGCAAAACCAACAGAGTCAAACTGGGAATCTTTTTCATTTTCGCCTCCTTTTAAGCTTTTAGACTTCTTGACGCCGCGAGAAGTTTAAAAGTATTTCACGCGACCGAAATCTCTTCGCACAAATAGACGTCTTGAATCGCGTTGAGAAGGTCAATACCTTCTATAAGAGGTTTTTGAAAGGCTTTTCTGCCTGATATAAGCCCCATGCCTCCGGCCCTTTTGTTTATAACCGCTGTTTTGACAGCTTGAGAAAGGTCGTTGTCGCCTGAAGGTCCTCCGGAATTTATCAGCCCTATCCTTCCCATATAACAGTTGGCTACCTGGTACCTCGTCAGATCTATCGGGTGGATTTTGGCGAGGGTCTCGTATACTCTGGGGTCTGTTTTGCCGAATTTAAGGTCTTTGAAACCGCCGTTGTTCTCGGGTTGTTTCTGCTTTACGATGTCGGCTTCAATTGTCACAGCCAAATGGTTCGCCTGTCCGGTCAGATCCGCCGAGACGTGGTAGTCCTGGGTCTGGGTCTTGAAAGCCTCGTTACGCAAATACGCCCACAAGACAGTGACGAGTCCAAGCTCATGAGCCCTTTGGAACAATTCGGAAATTTCCAAAATTTGCCTTCGGGATTCCTGAGAACCAAAATAGATCGTAGCCCCGACGGCGACTGCTCCCATGTCAAATGCCTGCTCTACCGATCCGAAAAGAGTCTGGTCGTAGCTGTTCGGGTAAGTGAGCAGTTCGTTGTGGTTTAATTTCACAATGAACGGAATCTTGTGGGAGTATTTTCTGGCAACCGAACCGAGAGAGCCGAGGGTTGAAACGACCGCGTTGCACCCTCCTTCGATTGCGAGCCTGACGATGTTTTCCGGGTCGAAGTATGAAGGGTTGGGGGCAAAGGAAGAACCCGCTGAGTGCTCGACGCCCTGGTCCACAGGAAGAATGGAAAGGTAGCCGGTCTTGGTTAGCCTTCCAGTATTCATGATCTGCTGCAGGTTTCTCATCACCGCGGGGGACCTGTCGTTTTGTGAAAAAACTCTGTCTATGAAATCGCCTGACGGAAGGTGGAGGTTTTCTTTGAGAATGCCGGTGCATTTGTAATTCAGGAGGTTTTCTGCTTCGTTTCCGAGATGTTTGATGATCTTTTCTATCATTATGCCCCCTTTGAATTTATATAAGTGAAATTTTATCACTCTTTCTGGTAGAATTTCAATAAAGAGAAAAAGGAGAGAAAATTGTGCGGAAGGTTTGCCATAAAGAGTACGCTTGAAGAGCTAAAAAAGGATTTCAAAGCCAAAACTTCAAAAGACTTCAACTCGAATTCCGTCAAAATTCCATCTTTCAATATTTCACCGGGGAACAACATTGTCATTCTCCTTGAGCCTTCCGAAATCAAAGTTGTGAAGTGGGGGCTTGTTCCTTATTGGTCAAAAGAAGAAAATTCAATGTATGGTATGATAAACGCGAGGTCTGAATCTTTGTCGGAAAAAAAATCATTTTCAAGGCCTTTTAGGGAGAAAAGGTGTGCTGTTCTGGCTGACGGTTATTTTGAATGGAAAAATGATGGCAGAACTAAAACTCCCTATTATTTTAAACTGAAAACAGGAGAGACGATGGCGTTTGCCGGGATTTACGATGTTTGGTCCAAAAATCCTGACTTCAAACTGCTTTCCGCGGCTATTATAACCGTGGAGGCACAAGGAGACTTAAGGTCGATACACGAAAGAGCTCCCGCCATAATCAGAAGAGAGAATCTGGATATGTGGCTGGACAACTGTTTTTTTGACATAGAAAAACTGCAGGGCTTGCTGAAAAAAGCCGAGTTCAAAGACATCGAGTTTTACGAAGTCACAAAAAAAGTGAACTGGACGAAATACGATTTCCCGGATTGCGTCGAACCCTTGTAAAGATTACCTTTTATAAACGGGTATTTTTGCCCGAAATTTCAGAAAATTATTTTTTTGCCGCCCCCTTCAAGTATTACTGATTTTGCGATTTTCTTAAAGGGAGAGTTATACCCGTCAATCCTTTTTGTTGATATTTTCGAATTCGCCGTTTTCAGCTTTTTTTACCAATTTTTCGTATATGTTATGAGTTTTTTCGTCCTTTTCTCTTCTCTTTGAGGTATCGTAATTTTTAAGTTTATTTGATAGAAGAAAATACAGAAACAGCGCCCCCATGACTAAAAGTAGTATTGTCATTACACTCGTACAGCTTATAAAAGCAGGCAGAATTTACCTCCTCCCGACAATTCTCCAGGCCAGGGGCAGAATAAACGCCGAAAGAACCGTTTTGAGCAAGTCCGGCAAAATAAAAGGAGCCGCGCCGAGAGCGAAAACTTTATTATAACCCGTGAAGACGCCGAGCCACATCATGCCGAAAAAATAGACTATAAAATTACCGGACATCAACAGGAAAAAGAATTTGAAGATGTTTCTGTCGAATTTTTTTTCTGAAAAATAACCGACTGCGTAAGCGGCGAAGATAAAACCAAGCAAATAGCCGCCGGTCGGACCCATAATGTGAGCGAACCCCGACAAACCGCCGGCGAAAACAGGCAAACCCGTCAAACCTTCGAAGATATAAAGAGCGATACAGAACGCTCCTCTTTTGGATCCCAGAGCCGCACCGAGAAGAAGAACCGCCATGGTCTGAAACGTGAATGGAACAGGGCTGATTGGAGTCCGGACGTTTATCTGAGCGCTTACGGCAAGAATAAGCGTCCCGGTGATAAGCAGAGATATTTCAAAAAAAGCTTTTGGGTATTTGATTTTTTCCCCGATGACTCCCGCGAACGTCATTTTCTCCTCCAATTTTGCAAAATAAAAAAAAACAGAGAACTCAATCCATTGAATTTATTTTCAACGCAGGAGTTCTCTTTAGTCAAGTGTGTTTTGTCGAGAGCGCATTAAATGAACTCTCGCGTATTTGAAATTTTCTTAGTTTCTTCCGTAGCCTTTCCTGTAGTTGTTTCTCGGCTTGTCGTTTCTTTTTGGTCTGGCTTCGCTGACTTTTATGTTTCTGCTTTTAAATTCTTTGCCGTCAAGAGAATCTTTTGCTTTTGAAGCGGAATTGGAGTCTGACATCTCCACAAAACCGAAACCTTTACCTTCGATGATGTTGATTTCTTTAACTTCTCCAAATTCCTGAAAAAGTGATTGAAGCTCTTCTTTGGTGACCGAGTATGCCAAATTTCCGACATACAACCTTGAATCTTGCATCCAAACCTCCGAATTAGATAGACGAAAATGTCTAAATATGTTTTGAGGGAGTTAATATTAAATCATACCTAAAACAAATTTAAACTTGTTGACGTTGTCAGTTTCTATCACTTTTAGAAAGTTTTGTCCACTTGTTATTCTCTGAGTTTCATGGACAACCTGAATTTTCCCATGAGGAATAATTTGACCTAGTTGGTATCAGCTATTATCTTTTTTTTATGATGGAAACAAATTTTTAAAGACGGGAAAAATAGGTGAAAAAAGTATTCGTAGGCATTAAATTGTTCAACAGAAAATTGACGGGCAGAAAATGGGAGTCGAGAACGTCAAAATATGTCGGTATGAACATAATGGCTGCTTTTACAGGAATTCTCTGCGGAGTTACGGCTGTCTGCTTCCGGTTTTTGATTCAGTTTTTCCAGTTTATTTTTCTCGACAAAGGCGTAAATTCATTTAAGCTTTTCTACCCCTACCATATAATATTGATACCCGGTGTCGGAGCTCTTTTGTCAGGCCTGATAGTCTATATATTTGCCAAAGAAGCCAAAGGTCATGGAATACCTCAAGTCATGGAAGCTTTTGAAGTCCTTGGCGGCAGAATAAGGAAGAGAATAGTCGCCGTCAAAGCCATCTCTTCCGCCGTGGCAATAGGTTCCGGAGGTTCCGCGGGGAGAGAAGGCCCGATAGTCCAAATGGGGGCCGGGATAGGATCAGCTTTTAGTCAGCTTTTAAAGCTGAACGTCTACCAGACGAGAATACTTTTAGCCTGCGGAGTCTCAGGAGCCATATCGGCGACATTCGACACTCCGGTAGGCGGAGTTTTATTCGCGATAGAACTGATAATACGGGAATTCAAGACGGTTTCATTTGTTCCGATTGTCATAGCTTCCGTTTTCGCAGGTCTCACTTCAAAAATATTTCTCTCTTTAATAGGCCGGAAACCGGAGCTCATTTTCGCCCTGCCGCCTTACGATATTGTCAGCAGTTGGGAATTCGCGTTTTACATAATCCTCGGCGTCATCAGCGGGGGTGTTTCTTATCTTTACGTCAAATCTATTTATTTCTCGGAGGGTTTGTTTGAAAAGATGAAATTTTCCGAATGGGCAAAACCCGCCATTGGAGGCCTTTTAACTGGATTGACAGGCGTAATGCTGATAATGAGAACCGGGCATCCGCTTGTTTTCGGCAACGGTTACGACGCCATAGGCCTCTTGATGAGCGCTGAGCTTTCCTTTTCTGTCATCGCCCTGATGATATTTCTCAAGATTGCGGCGACTTCTTTTACAATTGGTTCTGGCGGATCCGGAGGCGTTTTTGCCCCTTCTCTTGTAATCGGAGCGATGACCGGCGGAGCTTTCGGAATGATTGTGAGCGGATTTTTCCCTTCTCTGACTGCCGGGTTTCAGGCATACGCGATCGTCGGCATGGCGGCAGTTTTCGCGGGTATGAGCAGGGCGACTCTTACAGCGATAATAATGGTTTTCGAGATGACCGGAAACTACAATATTATTATGCCTCTCATGCTTTCATGCGTGATAAGCGATATTCTGGCTGTCGTCACTCTGAAAGGGAGTATCTACACCATAAAGTTGAAAAGGAGAGGTATTAATATTGAACATGACATGGAAATAAACGTGCTGGACACGGTAAAAGCCGGAGAAATTATTGAAAGACAATCTGCTGTATTTTCCGAAAATGACACCATGGAATATGCCGTTTCTCTTGTGGCTAACACAAGCCAGAGAATTTTTCCTATCCTGAGGGAGAATGTCGTGAAAGGCGTGGTTTCAGAACATGAAATCTTGTCTTGTAAGGACAGACGCCAAAAGTATGTGAAAGATATAATGCGAAGCGACTTTGTCCAAGTGTTTTCGGATCAGACGCTCGAAGAGATTTTGACGAAGTACTCATCCGAGGACACCTCTGCTTATGTGGTAGTCGAAGAAGAGAAAAAGCTTTTCCTGGGGTTGATAACTCCCGAGGAGATCCTTCAAATTTACGGGGAGAAGAAACGGGCTCTTCTCAAGAAAATATGATCCGTCTTTAGGTCGGGATTTTGTGAAAAGTCATTTTGTTTTTGGTCTTTTGAAAGAAATAAACCACTGCCTTTTTTTGCGTGCCGGATGAATGGAAGTCCAGAGCGCGTCTGGAAGGTATTGAACAGTTTCGCAGTAGTTGCATTTGACGTTTCTCGGAGTTTGAGGGGTAATTTTCAGGGGAGCTCCGCATTTGATGCAGCTTATTGAAACCGGTTCAACCCTGCTTTCAATTTCAGAATCTTCGCTTTGCCTTTCCGCGCTAAAGAGCTGAGCGTCTCCAACTAAATTCTTTAATTCATCGGGGGCGGGGAAAGAAGAATTGTTTTCCCCGCAAGACCGGCATTGGATAAATGAATCTTTGCCAAAGGGGTAAAGGTCTACTTCGAGTTCAGCCCCGCATTTTGCGCATTTTGGGTTTGTCAAGATTTTTTCGACTGTCAAATCATGGTATGTGAGCCGTCTTGTGACTCCAAGGTCGGACACCATGACGGTATTCCAAAAATCCGTACCGAGGTCTACCTTAGAAAGACAAGATCTGCATTTAACCCAATTCAAGAGTCCGTTGACAAAAAGAGGCTGACTGCAGAAGGGGCATTTCATCTCGATTTTTAAACCCATGAATTCCGGTTTGAGTTCGTCGAATCTTGTCTTTGCTCTCTCTTTGACGCGGGGGTTGTCTGTTTTATTAAAAACCTCCCAAAGCAGGTGTCTTTTGGGTATGGAATCTACCGCAATAAGAGAGACCGAAGTCTTGAAGTAGTTTATCGCGATATCCGTCAGTGTCTTTTCGTTTTCTATTCTGTGTATCGCGGCTTTGCACACCGAAGGGTCATCGTCTTCTCTTAAAATTCCGAGCAGAAAATCTTCTCCCGGTTTTCTAAGGTGTTCAATTGAAGCGACCCTGCCCTGAAAATGCTTTGAATTTCTGGAAAGTTCTTTTAAGACGTCGTCGTCTTGGATAAGCGACGCGAGTATTCTCGCGGTTGAGAGAGAACTCTCGTCTGAAAGCAAATCGCGTATCTCGGGAATGCTGTCTCTTTGCAGCTTGTGTGCCGCGGTATGTTTTATGGTTTCATCCCGGGATTTCTTGATTATTCGAATCAAAGTCGATTGCCTGCGAGATTTATTCGCCAAAGCCATCAGAACAGGGCTGTTGTCTTCCCTTTGGGAGCGGCTCTCGAGAAAATCTTCGTCGGCGTCGAACTTCAGGATGGCTTTCGCCCTTATTTCGTCGCTTTTTGCGTCGACTGCTATTTTTTTCAGATGTCTCGCTATGTTTTTTCTGTTCAGCAGGTCAGAGGCGATTTTGTGGTTGTCTGTTTTCAAAGCTATATCGAGCAACAAATCTTCGTCTTCAATCCTTTCCACAGCCAGCCAATGAACGTCTGTCAGGTTTTCATCAAGGGCGATTTTGCGGAGTTTTTCCTGATCTTTGATCAGAGACACAGCGGTTTCTTTAGCTTTGAAAGCAGGGTCTTTCATGGCGATTTCGAAAAGCGTGTTTTCGTTTTTAATCCGGGCTATATGCTTTGTCCTGAAGTCGACAAAACTGTGTTTCCACCGCGGCCTGAATATGTCCGCAATTTTGAACCTGACCTTGAATTTGTCCCTCTGGGAGAAAAGGAAAAGGTAAACGGCGACCCAAAAACCCGTCCAGACCAAAAACGGCATCGGATCGGAATAGACTTTCAAGAAAAGGTCTTCCAGACCGCTGAAAATTGAACTTGGTCTGACGACCCTGTAATACCCGATTCCATTCATTCCCATCATGGCGAATCCCAGCGCCATCTGACCCACGGCGGCGCAGATCCCTGCGGCGAATTGGCCAACGCAGAAATAACCCACGGAAAATTGGGAAAGTGTCAGAAAACCCAAGCCGAACTGACCAATGAATACTATTCCTGTGCCGAACTGAGCAAGAGTTACCACGCCCGTCCCCGCAAAACCGATAGAGAAAAAACCTTTTGAAAGAAAGCCTATTGAAATCAAAGGCATTCCGAAAATTCTGATTTTTGAATTCCACATAAATTCTCCTGATTTGTAAATTGATTTTATACATGTTTGCCGCAAAAAAGAATTGAAATTACCGGACTGGAATAACTTTGGAATTCATAGGGTAATGATTTATAATTCAACCAATGACTCACGTCACAAAAGGAGGTTTTATGCCCAAGCAGGTCATAATATTCGCTTTGCTGGCTTTTTTCGGGTTTTCCTGCAGGGAAATAGGCACTCAACAAAACAACTTGCCGGACATCGTCAAACCCATCAACTCGCCAACCGAAAGAGTGTCAATGGAAAATGTCGAAATTACGACTGATTTTGGAAAGCAATTCTATGAGACCACACCTTACAGGTCCGAACCTGGAATGAAAACCGCTGGCCTGCCTTTTGACCAGAACGAAATAATAAACCTCGATGAAGTCCTGGCTTTCTCCGGCTTATCTTCTGTTCCCGCGGAACTGCTTCAAAACGGATTCATCATTTACACAGGTAAAAACCTTGGAGACAATCCTGTCGAAGCGTTTGAGATCGTAGAGAGCGCGGACCAGCCCGTTTATGTATCGTCGGGGATACCCCTTCATCTCATGCACATTTTTTTCGACAACTCGCTTAAATACTTGGAAGAAAAATTTATCTACGCGGATTTATTTGAAGTAATGGAGCATATATACAAAAAAAACATCGAAAGGGGAAATCAAACCGCCGCTTCATACGCCGGTGTTGCTCTCAAGCTTCTTGAACCGGATTACGAACTCGACATATCGGTTTCGGGTATGGTCGAT
Source organism: candidate division WOR-3 bacterium (assembly GCA_016926475.1). NCBI lineage: Bacteria > Pseudomonadati > Caldifarciminota > Caldifarciminota bacterium. The sequence continues at coordinate 14,507 of JAFGON010000040.1, forward strand.
CAGGAGCTGAAATTGATTGAAGAACACTCGGGTTTTGCGCAGAGTAACATTTTTGGGTACAAAGAAGATTTTTCCCAATACGTGCCAAGAGGACACTACCCCGCGAGCGATTCACTTAAAAGGTATTTCAAGGCGATGATGTGGCTTGGAAGGATGACTTTTCCACTTCATGGAAACCAAGGTCAGCAGGATATGTACCTCGTCTCAAACGAGGAAGCAATCTACCTCACTGCTACAGCTCTGCAGATAGTATCCGATCTTTGCTCCGACACGGCTCCTGACGGATCCAAGTACATAGACAAGTGGCGTAAAATATATACTCTGACAGCTTTCTTCGCCGGTTTTTCGGACGACATGTCTGTTCCAGAATACGCTGAAGCTTTTCGTGAAGCCACAGACCAGGAATTGACCGCCGGGGAGATATACACAGAGGAATTTCATGGAAAGATAGCACAAGTTTTGAAAAAATATTCTGATTCAAAAATATACAGCGGAACTGGGAGCCTTGTCTCAATGCCGGATTCCTCAGGAAATTTCGACCCTGAAGATTTGGATAAAGCTTTGACTATAACCCAGGGTTTCAGGCTTTTCGGCCAGAGATACACATTCGACAGTGAAGTTCTCGGCAAGATGGTCTTCCCGACCGTGGGATACAACAGACAGGGAAATCAGCGCTTCATGCCATCCGGACTCGACATCGGAGCAGTATTTGGAAGCAGGAAAGCTTACGAAATACTCTGTATTAGAGGCGACACGGCGTTTGCCGATTACGACAAATCACTTCAGTTCATGAAGGATAAAATCGGGAGTTTCGATCAGGATTTTTGGCATCAGACTCTTTACAACAACTGGCTTTTGTGCGCACGCCTTGTTTTAAAAGACAAGGGCGAGGGCTACGCGGATTTCCTGAGGACTGAAGCTTGGCAGAACCATTGCCTGTCAAATTTTCTCGCCTCATGGTCCGCCCTTAGGCACGACAACATTCTATACGTAAAACAGAGCTACACCATGGAAGCTGGGTGCGCTCCTAATGATGAACCATACATCCCTCCGCCTCCCTCCGCAGGTTTTGTAGAACCTGTTCCTGAAGTCTACGCTGAAATACTATCCGTTCTCAACATGCTCCAAAGCGCCCTGGAATCTTACGGCTATTTCGACGAAGAGCTGAGCTACAAGTTCGAAATGGCGAATTACATGATGGAGACGGTCAAGGAGATATCCGAAAAAGAGCTCTCCGGAGAGGCGATAACCGCAGAAGAAGCGGATTTTCTGAAAAGTTTTTCTTCCGGTCTTGGAAACGCGATTTCCTCCGGAGGAGAACTATCCGAAGGAACCCAGACGAGTCTGGTGGCTGATGTCCACACTGACCAGAACAGCTCGTCGGTTCTCGAAGTCGCTTCAGGAAATCTCGACCTGGCTGTCGTAGTGTACGCCAGACCGGATGGATACATTGAAGCCGCTATGGGGCCTGTCCTGAGCTACTGGGAGTTCACCTGGCCGATGAGCGACAGACTCACCGATGAGAAGTGGAGGAATTTGATTCGAGAAAATACAATCGCAAGACCGGAATGGGTCTATACCACCGATTGAAAATTGCTGATTCAATAGAAGGTTGAAGACGATGAAAAAAATAATTTTTCTGATGGCTTTATCCGCCTCGCTGCAGGCGGAAACTATTAGGGTTGCGATCGCCGCGACTTCGGATCTTCAGAGCGTTTTGGTGCCGTACGAGTTGAAAATCGGAGACTCTGTTTTCACGGTCGGAGGATTCAGCAGGATATCTTCCTTTAAAAATAACCTCGAAAGCGATACTGCCCTCGACGGGGTCTTTCTCGTATCTTCGGGGGATGACTTCATCAACCCCATTTATTCGGTTTTTTCCGGGCAACCTGAAGTCAGAGGCATGAACTTAGCCCGTTATGACGTCTATTGTCCGGGAAACCACGAATTCGACAACGGAACAAAGATGTTTTCAAACGCCATTTCAGAAGCCGAATTTGAAATAGTCTGTGCCAACATCACCTTTTCAGACAGCGCGCTAAACGAAATTGTCAAAGACTATTCCACGTTTGAAATCGAGGGAGTGAAAATTGGATTTTTCGGTTTGATGACCCCGGATTTTTTTAAATTGACTAATCCCGGAGATTCACAGGTTTTCATGACCGAAGATATTTTTAAAGTCGCCGAGAGGGCGGTTGTCGAATTGGAATCTCTGGGATGCGGCGCGGTCATAGGTGTGACGCACACCGGTTTCAGGATTGACAGTTTGCTGGCTGAAAATGTCGAGGGCATCGACCTTATTATCGGAGGACACGACCACACCCAGTATTATGAGTACGTCAACGGAGTCGCTCTCGTCCAGAACGGTGCTGGTTCGCAGACGATCGGAACCCTGTTTCTGACTTTCGAGGATGATTCTCTGAAGGTTATAGACTTTTGTTCGCGATACCTCGATTCGACAGTCGGTGAAGACGAGTTTGTCAGGGAAGAGATGGACGAATACTATGAAAAATACCAGGAAAGCCTTTCGGAGAAAATTGGCGTTTCTTTGACTTCTTTCGACACGAGAAAAGAAGTCGTGCGAGGAAAAGAGTCCAGTATCGGCGATCTGATATGCGACTCGTGGCTCTATTGGTTGGATGAAACCGATATCGCATTTATAAACGGCGGCTCTATAAGAGGAGACAGGGAGTTTCCGCCCGGAGACATAACCTACGGAACAATAGCTGAACTTCTGCCGTTCAGAAACGAAATAATTGAATTGAAAATGACTGGCAGCCAGATCAAGAGCGTTCTTGAGGTTTCAGCCTCGGGTCAGCTCGGGGCTCCCAACAACTGTCCGGATTCCATGAGAGCTTCATACGGAGGCTTTCTGCAGGTCGGTGGCATAAGATTTGTCATCGACACTTCCAAAGTTTCTTTCTGCGGCGTTTATTCGGGAAGAAACTTGATCGAAATCGTCGAACCCGGCGAGCGAATAAGCGAGGTGGAGGTTTTCGAAGACGGGAAATGGCTGGAACTCGAGTTGGACGGTCAATACACCGTCATAGTCAGCGACTGGATAGCCGGGGGTGGAGACGGGCATTATGTTTTTTTGGACTCCTCGTTGGAGAGGGAATCGACTTCTATATACGCTCCTGATCCGTTGTTGAACTTCATCCTGGAAAAAGGTGAAATCGAATTTTTTCCGGATGGAAGGATAAAAGTCAAGTAATGACGCATAAGGCTCTTGTCGTAGATTTAAGCTTTGATCAGGATTTTTACGATATGTTCAAAAAAGAACTCGAAGGTTTTGTGCAACCCGTATACGTCAACGGTTTTGAGATGAAATATCCTTCTTCAGATAAATTCTCGCTCATCGTCTTTTCCGGTTCCCAGCACTCTATCGAAAACGATTTCAAATGGCTCGATTACGCTATGGAATACTATCTTAAATGCTTTGAAAATTCCGTGCCGGTACTCGGTATCTGTTTCGGGCATCAACTCATCTCCAGAGCGCACGCCGGAAAAGACGCCGTAGGCAAGGTTAAAGTCCCTGAAATGGGATTTGTTGAAATTTCACAATCCAGAGATTGCAAAGTGTTCGAAGGTCTTGAAAATCCTTTTAGAGCCATAGGAGCTCATTATGACGAGGTAAAAACTCTGCCAAAAGGGTTTAGGATTATAGCCGAAAACCAAAACTGTCATGTTCAGGCCATGATAAACGAGTCCAAATGTGTACTGGGACTTCAGTTTCACCCCGAGATTGACGGAAAGACAGCAAAAAAATTGTTCGAGAAAGAAGTTGATAAAATGAGAACTTACGGCGTCGATCTCAATAAAATAATCGCCGATACGCCTGACGGCAGATTCGGAGCAGAAAGAATTTTCGAAAATTTCCTTCAATATTTTGTAATGTGAGGTCTATTATGAAATCAATAGTGGTATTCTACTCGCTCGAAGGAAACACCGAATTCCTCGCGGCGGAAATAGCTAAAAAAACAGGTTCCGATATCCTGAGATTGATACAGAAAAGGGATTACAACCCCAGGGGAGCCCAGAAATACATCCGGGGAGGGAAAGCTGTCATGATGAAGGAGAAGCCGGAGCTCGAACCTTATTCTTTTCGTCAGGAAGATTACGGTTTGTTGTTTTTGGGAACGCCGGTATGGGCGGGTTCTTTTGCTCCAGCTCTCAGAACATTTTTAAAACAAAACGTTTTCAACGATAAAATGTTCGCTCTTTTCTGCTGTCACGGCGGGGGAAAGAGAAAAGTTTTTGAAAACCTGGAGAAGATGCTCGAAGGCAACAAAGTTATCGGTAAAATTGATTTTTTGGAACCTTTGAAAAAAGACAGAGAATTATCAATTCAAAAAGCTGTTGATTGGGCGCAAGAAATGTCCTTGAAAGCGGGTGGGAATTGAAAATGTTTATTTTTCAAATTTTTGCCGTTTTGCCCATGGTTTTGTCAGGAGCCGATTTCTCCGGACGCTGGCAGACGACATACGGCGTCATGATCTTGGAACAGGAAGGGCAAAAGGTGACTGGCGGTTATTTCTTCAACGGATACTGCCCCATAGAAGGAGAGGTGAATTCCTGGGGCAGGCTCGTTTTCAGGTACAACGAGCCGACAACATCCGGCGAAGGCTGGTTTGAGCTCTCTTCGGACGGGGATTCTTTTACCGGAAAGTGGAGAGAAGATGGAAAATCTCTTTGGTATGATTGGAATGGCTGCAGAAACGGGCTGTCTCTCGACACTTCGAAGATCTGGCTCGTAGTCCTCGAGGCTGAATGGCAGGAAACTCTCGACGAAAACGACTATTCTTTCGGCGAGATGCTCGAGGCTTTTTTCTCCCGCCTTCCAGACATCGAAGTCAGGCAGAGGTATGTCCACGATAAAGACGACCTGAGAAATTTCTGCGCTGAAACAGCTGGTCTTGACGGAAGAGTCTGCCTTTTGTTCGCGACGCATGGCGAGAAAGACGGCCTCGTCCTCAGGGATGGAATAGCGGGAGCGGAGGATATAGTGAGAGTTTTGGAACCTTGCGGCAATTTAGTTCTCGTCCATTTCAGCTCTTGCAACATAATGTCGGGTGAAGCGCCGGACAGAATAATAAATTCCCGTGACGACTGGCCCGAAGGTTTTGTCGTATCGGGCTACCTCAACCCAGTGGATTGGGCAGGCAGCGCCGTTTTCGAATTTTTCTACCTGAATTTGATTTTTGAGCAGGGCCTGACGCCGAGGGAAGCCGCAAAGACCGCCGAGTATCTCTTCAGATTTTCCGGTGAAGAAACCATAGACGGAATCGACGGACTGGGTTTTGAGTGGAAAGAGCCCTGATGGGGCACAATATCAACCTGAAGATTTACGAAGCTTCCGCGGGTTCCGGAAAGACGACGAAATTAGCCTCTGAATACATCACGCAGTTGTTCAAATCATTCAAGCCTTTGTTCAGAGACAACAGCCCTGATAAGACCTACACCGACAAAAACCTCGAAGAGTTCAGAAAAACCCTGAGTTCAATATTGGCGGTGACTTTCACGAATTTGGCTTCCGAGCAGATGGGGGAGAGAATTCTCGACTATCTCTATAAATTCCGCGAAATTGAAAACTACAAAACCGATGTAGTAGAAAAGGTTTTTCGGGAAGTCTCGGATAAATCCGGGGTAAGACCTGAAGACATAAAAAAATGGTCCTCATTTTTTCTCGATTTCATAATTACCTGTTATTCGGATTTCAAAGCGACCACAATAGATTCTTTCTCCGCCACACTTGTTAAAGTCCTCTCGCCCGAGATAGATGGAATCACTCCAGATTTTAAAATCAGAGAGAGCTTTGGAGAAAACTTAAAAGAGTTGATTCGCCGTTTTCTTGAAGACAAAGTCCGGGAAGACTGGCCAGAAGTCGAATTATCCCTGATAAACCTTTCCGAGATAGAGAGCAAGAACAATTATAACTACGACAATTTGCTGACGGATAAAATCTACCAAATATTTGAAAAATTCAAAGACTTAAAAAAAATTGATGTCACAGAGTTGAACAAAGATTTGGATATGTTTTCAGAAGAAATCCAGAAAACTTCAGAACCACTTTTTGGATTCATTGAAAAGAACTCTGGCGGAATTAATAAGAAAAAAATCAGCGAAAATATTCTTGAAAAATTGGGAGAACTCGGAAAAGCTAAAAAAAGAGAATTAAAATCAAAAGTACCTTTTTTTGCAGAAAAGACCATTTGCCGTGACAATTCACAGGATTTATTAAACACCGGTTATAAAAATTTAGACTCTGAGTTTGAAGAATATTTAAAAGCTTTCAGATTTGCGGTTGGAAAGTTCGTCTTCTGCTTAAACAAACTCAAAATAGCCCATTTTGCCAATTTAACTGTAGAGTTTTCGGAGGTTTTTGACAGCAGAAAAAAAGACGTTGTGTATCTCTATGAAATATCGAATATTTTAAAAGAGAAACTGAACGTCGAATCGATGCCGTATTTATACTTAAAACTTTCCGAAAAATATTTGCGCTTTCTCATCGACGAATTTCAGGACACGAGTTCAAGACAACTGGATGTTCTCGTTCCCATAGCTTCAAACGCTATTCTATCCGAGAAGGACCAGAGCTCACTTTTCATAGTCGGAGACCAGAAGCAGGCCATATATTTCTGGCGCGGCGTCCAAATGGGGATGATGGACGAAGACAAAATTGTAAACGATTTTGAGCTAAAAGACGCCTTGGGCAAAAACAGGGGAAGTATAAAGAACAGCCTCGAATGCAATTTCCGCAGCGATAGAACGCTGGTCGAATTTTTCAACGATTTTTGGAAAAAGGAAAACATGGAAGGTTTGGACTCATACGCTTTGGAAAAAACTTTCGAAAAAAGCTTTGCGGATGTCAATCAAAAACCCGCGCGTCGAGACATGGTAAGCGGGTATGTAGAGATAAAAAAAATTGACGCACCAGACAAGGAGACGATATTCGAGGAAATTTTTATGACGGTGGAAAAGATAAAGGCGAAAGGATGGCGAGACGGAGACATAGCGATTCTTTTGAGAAACAAGAGCTATATAAAGGATTTGTTTGATTTTTTGACGAAAAAAGGGCTTGAATGCATAACAGACGAATCAACGTATCTTTTGAGTTCACCTCTCGTGGCGGAGATTATTTCCTTTATGAAATTTTTGGATTTTCCGCCGGACGACCTCAGTTTTATTGAATTTGCCCGTAGCAACCTGCTGAAAAAAGCCGCTGAATCTGTGAACCTTGATTACAAATATGAAGATTCCGTATATTTTAAAGCCGAGGGAAGTTTCTACACGATTTTCAGGGAGAAATATTTCCAGGTCTGGAAAATATTCGTCGAGCCCTTTTTCAATTCTGTGGGGTTCATGACAGCCTATGACGTTTATGAAGACATCATCTATAAGTTCAAGGTAGAGGAAAACTTTCCCGGAAGCTCTTTTTTTACAATTAAATTGGGGGAGATCCTACACGACCTTGAAGTGTCAAACAAAACTTCGATATCTTCTTTTTTGTCTTTTATCTATGAAAACGGAGATAGCGAAGCCGACTTTAAAATCGACATTCCGAAAGATGAGGACAAAATTAAAATATCGACTATACACAGTTCCAAAGGGCTGGAATTCGAAAATGTAATTCTGGATGTCTCTGAAAAGCTGGTCAAAAGATTTGATGCAATCTACTCAACTGGAGGGCATCTTATTAAAATTCCCAAGGAAGAAGCCAAAGTAGATGTTTGTATGTTCAAAACTTACATTGAAGAGACTCGAAAAGGCAATACAGGCGAATTGAATTTGCTGTATGTGGCTATGACGAGAGCCAAACACGGATTGTTCATGATCGGCGATAAAACAACAAAAAATGCCGAAAAAAAAATACCCGGAAAATTGATGAAATTTCAAGATATTGTATTTGCTAACAGATCAATCAAATTCGAAAATGACGTCTACTCATCCGGAGAGATGAGCTTCAAAATTGAAAAGGATGAGAACAAAGAAAGCGTGGAGCTGACAAACGTGCCAAAGAGAAAAAGTGTAAACGAAATCAAGGACGCCTACCTTGTCTATGAATCAGGCAAAGCTAAGAGCGCCAGCCAGAAAAGAGGAGATGCTATCCACAACGCGCTTTCTCTTCTGGGGGTGTACAAAGATAAAAACGATTTTAAAAACGCCCTTTCGGAGGCTCTCGATTTGAATCTCCTGTCTGAAGAGGAGAGAAGACTCTTAGAAGATTTTTTTCTCGAAGAGAGTGTTGTAAAGTATTACGTCGGAGATTTTCCGGCTTTGAACGAAGCAGAATTCATTTCGGGTAGCGGCGATATAATGAGGCCCGACAGGATAGCCAAGATGAGGGATTGTGTTTGGATAATAGACTACAAGACGGGAAAAGAGTACGAGTCAGAACACAGAAAACAGCTTGAGAAATACCGCGAAAACCTGAAAAAAGTTTACGCCGGATTAGAAATCAAGGCATGCCTTTTATACCTCGATAAAAAAGAAATGGTCTATGTCGAAAGTTGAAATTATCGATTTCGGAAAGAGTTTAATCGATCGAACGGCGGAAATCGCAATCGAAAACGATTTAAAAAATATTTTCATTTTGTATCCGTCAAAGAGGTTTGAAGTCTTTCTAAAAGAAGAGTTCAAAAAAAGGTTGAAAACCGTCCGTTTTCTGCCGAGGATGGACACGATAGACGAATTTGTGATGAGGCTCTACCAAATGAACCAGCCGGGCTTCAAAATCGCCTCTGAAATCGAAACTTCTTTTGTGCTATGGAAAACGCTCAAAGAAATTTCGCCGGATGGAATGTATTTGGGGAAAAAAGAGATTTCGAATTTCGTATCCTTTTATCCATGGGCTTTGAAACTGAAAAAATCTGTCGAGCAGATCCTCGTGGAGTCGGAAAATTTACCTGATCAAAACGCCGTCTATGAAAAATTCGTAGAGATGGGCGAATATTTCAGGGAATACAGGGATTTTATAGCGAATTTGCCCCTTGTTGTAAACGCTTACGTCCAAGCGCACAACGAAATGAAGCTGTTCACGAGGGGTGTAGCTTACAGGGGTTTAACCGGAGAGAAGTGTCTTGATGTCTTGAAAGCTTGGGATTTGAAAAGTTTCGTGTTTTCAGGCTTCAACGCCTTGAATTTCGCTGAAAAACTCCTTGTAGAAAACATTTTAAAAAATTTTGAGAATTCGATTTTTCTCGTCAGATATCAAAAACCGGATAAAACCGAGTCCCTATCTCCCTTCAGGACAATTTCCGAGACAGTCCGGAGTTTGAAGGGGGGGTTTAGAGCCGATGTCGGAAAGTCAGAGGTTTTCAGATATTCTGACATAGTGGATAAAACCGAGGTCTATTCTTCTTCTAACGTGGAGCACGAGATGATTCTCATGCATGACGTCCTTTTGGATTATCTCCAGACTAACAAGAGTTCACGTAGGATAGGCGTTTTGCTTCCGGAACCTTCTTCTCTTATACCTTTTGTCGAAAACGTATTGACCCGCGTCGACCCTGAAAACGCGGACATGAAATTCAACATAACACTCGATTATCCTTTCCAGAGGACTCCGCTATTCCAGCTCCTGGACTCAATTCTTTTAATATCACAAAGTGTCGAAAATGGATTTATACCGACATCTTTATACCTCGAGATGATAAGGCATCCTTATATAAAATTAGCCCAAAAATCAGAAAACACTGATTCTCAAAGGATACAGATACACAGGTTTGAGAGCCATGTGATAGACCTGAACGTCCTGGAACTCGAGCTTGGAGAAGACGGTGATTTTTTGAACATTAAAAATTTCAGCCAGAACTACGAGTATCTCAGGGGCATAAACCGCAGGTTTCTTCCGGGAAAAAACGAGAGTGTTTCCGATCTTTGCAGGCGTTTGTTGGATTGCCTACTCTTCATAAACCAGAGCCGCAATTCATACCTGTTCTTCAGAGATTTTTTGAATTCAGCCCAAATAATTCTCGACGAGGTCTTGGAATTCATTGAAAAACAACCCGATTTAGCGCATTTCAAAGATCCGCATAAAAACGCCGATTTCATTAGATATCAGCTCTTGAACATACCCGTTCAATTCACAGGCACTCCGCTTGAGGGCATCCAGGTAATGGGGGCTCTGGAGTTCAGGAACCTCGATTTCGACGCCGTCTTTATTGCTGACTGCGTCGAAGGAATCATGCCTGACTCTTCGAAATACGACCCGGTACTACCCGGAGATATCAAAGAGATTTTCAAGCTTAGGTCGTATGGTGAATGGGAGAGCATATACGCTTCGAATTTGTTTTCAATTCTGCTTTCCAGTAAAACGGTGAAAATTTTTTACCCTGAGAAAATGAGGGAGCAGAGAACAAAAAGGAGCAGGTTTATAGAGAAAATTTGTTTCAGCGACAAAAGGAGAGCGAAGCCAATCGTGAAAAAGATGAACTTTTCGATATCGAAAACCGAAAAGATTCTTGAGGTCGAAAAGACAAAAGAAATCAAAGAAAAAATACTCCAAAGAGGGTTTTCTCCAAGCGCGTTTGAAGACTATATATCCTGCCCGATAAAATTTTATTTCAAGAGAATCCTGAATCTTGAAGAGAGGCAGACGCTGGAAGAAGAACCCGACGCCGCTGGAATAGGGACGATTGTCCACGAATCCTTAAGGGAATTCTACCAAGAAAGAAAAAACGTCAAAACACCGGAAGACATAACCGAGATACTGAAAAAAAACTTTATGGAACAAAACATTGAAGTTGAAAGCGGGTTGGGAAAAATAAAATTCTGGGGAGTTGATAGAAACCTGAAAAAATTTTTAAGCTGGGACATGGAGAATCAGAACAGAGAAGAAATTGAAATTTTACAACTTGAAAAAGAGATAAAAGCGGATTTTGAATTTGAAGAGCAGACGGTTTCATTCAAGGGAAAAGTCGACCGAGTTGAAAAGGTAAAAGACGAATTGTTTATCTGCGACTACAAGACGAAAGAGAAAATTGTAAAATTGTTCCTCAAAAATTATTTGGAATTTGATGTCCCCCGACTAAAAGAGATCACAGACCCTTGTCAATACAGAAAACATTTCAGAAATTTGTCCAATATGTGTAAATGTCATCAGGTAATGATTTATATCGAGATGTGGTCAAAGAATGAAAGTGAGCAAAAGGGAGAGCTAAACGGCAAATACTATTTTCTGAAAGAAAAAGACAAGGATGTCCAGAAAATTGTCTTGGAGAAAAGTAAAATTGAGTATCGTGAAAAATATTTGGAGATATTCAAAAGCTTCATGGATGATTTGCTTTTTGGCGACAAGTTTATAACGGTTCCCCATAAAGATGTTTGCATGTATTGCCCGTTTGAAAATCTCTGTCAAGTCGAAATAAGTCAAAATTAGGTTTAAAAAAACAACCACAACTTGTAAAATGCTAAAATGTCTTCAGAATATTACGTTTCCAATAAGTCTATTTCGGTCAGGCTTTTAGGCGAAAGCGACGCCCAGCTTTTTCAGCCTGACACAGGCTCTAAAATATATCTCAATCAGACCGGGCTTTTCATTTGGAAGTTACTCGACGGCGGTAATTCAAGGGTTGAAATTGTCAACGCTGTTCAGAATGAATTTGACGCTCCCGACAGCAAGGAACTCGACTCCGATATAGGGCAATTTCTGAGCGGTCTCGAAGAAAAGGGGTATGCCCATTCACGGAATTTTCTTAGAAGAGAACCCAGAAGCACCTATTTCATTCATGAAAATGAAGCGCCCAGGTCAATTGACATATCTGTTACGAAAAATTGCAACCTGAACTGCAAGTATTGTTTTTATCGCGAAGAGATGAAAAATAGGGAAGACCTGCCCCTTTCGGAATGGGAGAAGTTTTTGGAGGAGCTTAAAAGCCTTGCGGTCGAAGAAGTCGTGCTGAGTGGTGGAGAGGTTTTTTGCAGAAAAGATCTCTGGGATTTCATCGATTTGATCGTGGAAAGCAACCTCAGGTATTCGTTTCTTTCAAACGGAACGTTGTTCGACGATTCTGTTCTCAGCGAGCTCGAGAAGGATGGGCGTAAAAAGAGGCTATCGAGCATACAAATCTCAATAGACGGTTCAAAGGCGGAAGTTCACGATATGTCGAGAGGGAAAGGAAGTTTTGAAAAGGCTGTAAGGGGTCTGAAAAACGCCATGGGTGCCGGATTAAACGTCACGGTGAGGTTGACGGTAAACAGACACAACCTCGGCGACCTCGAAGAAGCCGCGAAATTCCTGCTGGTCGATATCGGACTTCCATCTTTCAGCACCAACGACGCGATTCCTCTCGGGGCGGCGTGCTGGAACAAAGACACGATAACACTCGATCCTTTAATGCAGTTTGAGGCGATGAAAACCCTCGGAAAACTTCAAAAACAATATGACAACAGAATCACGGCGATGGCAGGGCCTTTGGCGAAATGGCATCTTTACCGAAAGATGGAGAGGATGAAAAGGCAAGGCGAAAAACCAGAGCCCTGGATGGGATATTTGACGGGATGCGGATGTCCTTTCAGCAAATTGGCAGTTCACCACGACGGTGTATTTATTCCATGCAATATGCTCTCGAAAATTGAACTTGGCCAGATGAACAAAGATTCTCTGAAAGATGTTTGGATCAACAGCCCTATTTTGAAGAGGATGAGGGAGAGGCGAAGAGTGCCTATGAAAGAAGTCCCGGGCTGTGAAAACTGCGAGTACAATTTGTATTGCAACGGCAGCTGTCCAGCTTTGGCCGGAGTGACTGCTGAAAATTTTATCCTTCCAAACCTCTTCGACTGTTACAAGAAATTCAAAGAAGATACAGGCCGGAATCTTGACGAATAAGTTTTACCCTCTTAAAACGATCTACATGTATCTGATGGGCAGCTGCAACCTAAAATGCAGACATTGCTGGATTGACCCGGATTTTGTGGATGTCCCGCAGAAATACTTGACTTGGACTGAAATTAAGAGGATCTACCAGGAAGCAAAAATAATAGGCCTGTCTTCAGTTAAATTGACCGGGGGGGAACCTTTCCTTCATCCTGAAATTCTCCAGATAATAACTGGAATAAAAGAACTCGGACTTGGTTTGACCATAGAGACAAACGGTACTTTGTTGGATGATGAGAGAGTGCATGCGCTGAAAAAACACGCGAATTTCGTCGCCATTTCCATAGACGGCGCTGAACCCAACAGTCATGAAGACCTTAGGGGTGTCGAAGGCTCTTTTGACGCAGTCTTAAAAGGCGCGGGACTGCTAAAAAAAGAAGGCTTGGGGTTTCAAGTCATATTTTCTCTCTACAGGAAAAATCTCCGGGATCTTTTTTTGATGCCCAGCTTTGTCGAAGGAATAGGAGGCGCAAGCCTCAAGGTAAATCCGATCAACGTCGTAGCGAGATCTGAAAAAATGGAAAGAGACGGAGAACTGTTTTCTGTAGAAGAAATTTTAGAAATAAAAAATGATTTTGACCGTATATCAAAAAAATCAAAACTGACGATAACATTCGATGTGCCTGCCGCTTTTCATAGTCTTGAGCACATTTCGAAACAGGGATTTGGAACGTGCGGAATCCTGACTATTTTGGGGATACTCAGCGACGGAACGGCGAGTATCTGCGGCATAGGATCGGTTAAAAAAGAACTCGATTTCGGAAATTGCCTCGACCGAGGAATTGAGAATATATGGCGTGAAAATGACACTCTGAATATGCTCAGAGAGAATATACCTCATAACCTGCAGGGTGTATGCATGAGGTGTGTCCACAAGCATTACTGCCTGGGCAAGTGCGTAGCGGAAACATACGCCAGAACGGGCAGTTTTTTGTCAGGTTATTATTTCTGCCAGATAGCTCAGGAAAAAGGACTTTTCCCCCCTACGCGACTTTTATGAAAGACAAGCCATCATCGGATATAGCGGTTTTTGTGCTATCGGGAGAAAGTATGAAACCGCTTATGAAGACCGGCGATGTTTTCATGGCTTCAAAAGTTTTTCCGGAGAAATTGAAATACGGCGACATAGTCGTCTTTGAAAAAAATGGAAAACTCGTATCTCACTCAATCATCAAAGTGAAAAGAGAAGGAACGGATATCAAAGTCTTGACAAAGGGTTTGAACAGAAACGAGGACGACGGATGGACAGATGGGGATGTTTTGAAATTCGAAGTCGAAGCCCTGAAAAAGGGGAAACATTTTTTGGGTTTAAACCGGACAAAAAAGACATTTTATTGTGCGTTGGCGCCGTTGAGGAAAAAAATCCGCAACTGTCTTTTTGAGTTTTCTGTTAAAATTTCGCCACTGTTTCGATTTATGATGAAAAAAGGGCTGATAAAGGTAAAAAAAATTATGTCTCAAGACGAAGAATTAGTGGTATTATGGGACAGAAGTGTTTTGAAAAGAAGGGGCGATAATAGAGAAATACACCCCTTTTTTAGAAAAGGCGCGGTGAAAGAAGAGGATTTAATGGAGTCTGCAGAAAAACAAGGCAAGACAGGTAACGTTTATATGAACCCTGATCTGGTTTTCAGAATTGAGGGAGACGAGGGTCTTGTATATAATGTGAAAACAGGTGATTTTAGAATAATAAACGAGACGGGTTGCGCGATTTTAAAACTCGCCAACGGAAACTTCGACAAGAAAGGAATAATAGACCTTATACTTGAAGAATACGAATCAAAGGACCAAGAAGAGATGATGGTAAAAGAGGTGGGTGAATTTATTGACGATTTATCAAAACGAGATATAATAAGATTGATTGATTGATTAATTAATTGGGGGAAATATGAAAAAGAAATACATAAAACCTTCTATTTTAGATTTTAAACCAAGGGTTGCCCAGGGAAATCTTTTTTCGGGAACCAACACCAGCAGCCCGGAAGGCGGCTGTACAGCTGGTTCAGCGGCTGATTATTGCAATTATGGACAAATGGCGACCGGTTTTTCTGATTGCGCCAACGGTTCTGGCGCTATGGACTGCACGCAGGGCGCTTTGGCGAGTGGAAATCTATGCGCCACGGGCACGAACGCGACAGGAGGCGGAGGAGGATTTTGCGCTTCAGGGTCAAGCCCTCTCGCTTGATGTGAAGGTTTAAAAAAGCTAATTGCTTGAATGAATTAAAGATCAAAATAGGTTCCATATCTCTGAAATTACGGTCAAAAGAGCGTATCGGCTTTTTTTCTGATTTGTTTGAATACTTTAAGACAAAAGATGAATGTCTATATGACACTGAGATCGTTTTTTGGGATTGTGAAGACATCCTCGACTGCATAAAGAAGAAAATTTTTTGGGTGAAAGACAACATAAAATCCGCCAGAAATACTATTCACATGATTTCTTCTTTCGGATTTAAGACAATTGTTGACGAAGACCAGGGCAAGATATTTATTTTTTCCCCCCAGGAATACAAAGCCAAGGCTTTGAGGGTTTCTGTGGGCTTTTTTTGCTGGAAAATGTTTCCCAAAGACAAATATCTTTTTTTTCATGCCGCGTCCTGTAAGTTCTCAGAAAACAGCTATCTCTTTCCGGCGAACAGCGGCAAAGGCAAGACCACTTTGAGTGAAAACGCAATAAAATGCGGCGAGGTATTCAACGACGAGTTTTCTCTCGTCGAGATTACCACAGACGGATATGTTCTTCATGGCACACCTTTCGGGCAGGTGACGAGCGGACCGATTTTGGGTCAACTAAAAAAAATATTCTTTCTCGAAAAAAGCGAAAAAAACGACTTCAAGAGGATTACGCCCGTCGAATCAATGAAAATTGCTTGGGAGGACAACCTATACAGAACAGGGATAACCAATTCCGAAGAGAGAAAATTGGTGTTCAACGAAATTTTGGATATTTTCGAAAATATTCCATGTTTTGAGATGAATGTGAGAAAAGATTTCAACGATTTTAAACTACTCGAGAATTTATAGATCCCTTTTCTAAATAAAATGTTAAAATGACAGAAAACATTGGAATATAGAGCTGTTTTGGTATTTTTGAATCTTTTCTAAAACTCCGATTTTATAAATAGATAATTAGAGATATTTGCAGTGAATTGTTAATAAAAATATTACTTGTTAATTTCCAAAAAAATCAATAAAATGTCAAAAAGGCTGTTTTATGGGGAAAAAGAAGTATATTAAACCTCAAATAAGGTGTTTTGAAGCAATCACGGCATATTCACAGCTTTTTTCGAATGAATCACCTGAAGGGGTTTGCACCATAGGCACCGTTGCAAACGCCTGTCAGGAAGGGGGAAGTGCGTCCGGAGGTCCAGGACAGTGCCTTTCCGGCTCGACTGCCAATTTTGACTGCCTCACTGGGAGTTATGCGCAGGGTTCGGTATGCTCCAACGGAGACCACGCGGCAAATCAAGGCGGACAATGTAAAGTGGGTATGAGTCCAAAATAAGCAGTGGACGAAGGGTTTCGGGAGTTTTGCTTCTGATGAAAAAAATCAAAAGCAGATGGCAAAATGAGTGGACAGCTAAAAGATCTGTTTTAAGATGGATTTCAAAACATAATTTTCCCATAATAGGCGATTGAGGTCGCGTGTTCAAAACCAGCAGGCAGAGAAAAAATATTTTTTAATGATGCATAAAGTTAGAAATAGGCAAATCGCGAAAAATTTCGGGAATTTTTTACTATCTTGGATTGTCGGTGTCCTAATAAAATCGTTATAAAGATTCATTTCTGGAGACAGTTCTTTTCAGGACACTGCTGATTTTGTATTTTTATCATAGGGGGGATTTTGTTTTGAAGAGTATTATCGAGAGGAAGATAAAATTGTCTGGTGAAACAGAAGATTTCCAGTGTGAAATCATAGAAATTTTTCCTGATAAAGCAATACTTAAATACACAATTGAAAAGGAAACCTCAGTGGCTGGTCTCGTGCTGAGCCCGGGTGATGTAACCCGAGCTTATTACAGCGAGAAAGAACCTTATGTACTATACAGGTGGTTTTCCAAAAAATCTGTTTTTATGGGGGACTATTTCAACATAGCAGATAGCGTGAAAATTTCAGGTGATTGTGTGAGGTGGAGAGATCTTGAGATAGACCTGCTGTTTCTCCAAAACGGGACGCACTTAGTTTTGGATGAGGACAAGTTGCCTGAAAATATTTCACTTGAACTCAAAAAGTATATAGACAACGCTGTGGATTTCATCGTAAGAAACTATGAATCAATCGTAGGGGAATTTGACGGAATTAGACTATTCAGACCTTAAAAGGATACAGGAAAGGCTTGTTTCACGGGTCAAGATCAAGCCTTTGAAAAGCGGAATTAGATATGTCGCAGGTCTTGACTGCGCCGTGACGAAAGACAAAATTGTCGGCGAAGCCGTTCTTATGAGTTATCCCGAACTTCAAATGGAGGAGGAAAAATTCAGCTTCAGAGAGCTCAGTTTTCCCTATGTCCCGGGTTTTCTCTCGTTCAGAGAAATGCCGGCTCTCATTTCTGCCTACCTCAAACTGTCGAGAAAACCAGATATGATTATTGTCGACGGGCAGGGAATTCTTCATCCCCGCGGTATGGGTCTGGCAAGCCATTTGGGTGTAATACTCAACAAACCTTCAATAGGCTGTGCGAAGAGTCTTTTGTGCGGGGAATATGAAGAACCTTCTTTTAGAAGAGGATCTAAAAGCCCGGTGTTTTTGAATGAAAAGATTATGGGTTATGCCCTGAGGACGAGAGACGGGGTCAAGCCCGTCATTGTATCTCCCGGACATCTCATTACTCCACTGCAGGCGCAAAAACTTGTCCTAGAAATGTCTTTTTTCAGGCTTCCGGAACCCGTCAGGCTGGCCGACAAGTATTCAAGGGAGAATAAAAAGTATTCTTCGCAGAATAGTAAGGTTTTGGTCGAAAATAATGATTTTTGAAAAAATTGACGGATTGATTGGAAAATTATCTGAGTCTGACGCACGGTCGAAGGAAAAGCAATTCCGCCTTGTAGCTGGAGACAGGAGAGACGTAGCTGTTTTATTCGCCGATATACACGGTTTCACATCAATTTCGGAAAAACTCGACCCGGAGAAAGTCAAAATTTTGGCTGATAAACTAATGCAGATTCTGTCTTTCTGCGTCAAAAATTACGGGGGCTTCGTCGATAAATACGAAGGTGACAGAATCATGGCGCTGTTCGGCGCAAAAAAAGCTAGCGACAAAGACGCGGAAAAAGCAGTCAGAGCAGCTATCGATATGATAGAAAAAATCACTCTTTTGGCAAAAATATTCAAGGAGGACGAGGAATTTAAAGAATTCGACCTTTCGATGAGAATAGGAATAAACTACGGACTTGTGACGACAGGAAGAATTGGAGAAAAAAGAGAAGGGGATTTCACCGTGTACGGCGACACGGTCAACATAGCTTCGAGGCTGGAGGAAAAGTCTCCGTTAAATTCGATTTTGGTTTCATCGTCGGTCAGGGAATCCCTAAAACAGATCTTTGAATTTGACCCGTTTGGAGATCTCGAACTCAAGGGGAAAATCCAGAAGGTAGAGGCTTGGATTGCCAAAAAATACAAAACGAAGAAAACATTGATGGCCGATGACGACAGTCTGTTTTTAGGAAGAGAAAACGAAATAACAGAGACAACCAGAATAATCAATTCGGCGCTCAACAGAGCAGTATCTACAAAGGACGCCAATTATTTGAGCCTCGGTTTCATAACCGGAGAGCCGGGGATAGGGAAAACGAGACTATTAGGGGAAATTTTAAAGTTGTTCCAGGGCAGGGCAGAGTTTTTTTGGGGGAGTTGTGATTCACTGAAGGTATCGAGATTCGGAGTGATAGAGGAAATGGTTAAAGAGCGGCTCGGCGTGGCGAGAGAAGATGAAAAGAATGCGATCGTCTCAAAAATATCCCAATGGGCGTTCTCAAACAAAGCGGGTGAGGATCTTAGAAACAATTTGATTGATTTGTACGCGTGCGCAGGCAATCCTTACAACTCGGAGGGAAGAGATGAAAGCAGGTTTGTTTTCGCAAGGCAGGTTTTTATCGAATTTTTCAAAACAATCGGGTCAAAAGCCTCGGAAAATTCGAAACCAGTAATAATAGCTATAGATGATTTTCAAGAAGCGGATGAAATTGAAGTATCCTTTCTCGAGTGTTTTCTGGAAGCTTTAAGACATAAAGATGAAAAATTGGTTTTCTCTACCTTCGTTATCCTTATTGCTTCGAGAAAAGACATCGAAACTGATTTTGGAGCTTCGGGGATTTTGCAAAACAGAATTCGACTATTGCCTCTTTCATCAGAAAACTCAATGAAATTACTCGATGGTGTACTGCGCGATGAAAACATTGAGGAGCGCCTGAAATCCTTCATCATCGAGAGAGCGCAGGGTAACCCTCTTTTTATTACAGAGCTGAGCAAAATAGCCAAAAAAAGAGGAGGAGAGAACCTGTCTGTTAGCGATATCCCTTCTTCCATGAAGTCTCTTATGCTTTCAAGGCTCGATTGTTTAGATGAAAATTTAAAAGAACCTCTGAAAATCCTCACG
Organism: candidate division WOR-3 bacterium; assembly: GCA_016926475.1. NCBI lineage: Bacteria > Pseudomonadati > Caldifarciminota > Caldifarciminota bacterium. Next base: position 33,980 of record JAFGON010000040.1, read on the forward strand.
GTTTCAGGTGAAAAGATAGAAATAGACATATCTGAATACGTTCTTCGCAGATTTGAAATAGACCCGGAATTCTTGATTTCTCGACTCGAGAGTGAAAAGGTCATTTATGAGTATGAAAAAGAAATTTATCGATTCTCGAGTTTATTTTTCAGGGAAATTATCTACGAGACTTTTTTGGTCGAAAACAGAAGAATAGTCCACGCTGAATACGCAAAAGCTTTGGAAGACAAAAGAAAACATTCAATCGATAACTACATATCCGAAATCTGCGGGCACTATTTGGAGACGGATGACGATGAGAAAATAATCGAATACTTGGAAAAAAATGGAAAGCTGCTTAAAGAAAGGTTCGACAACAAAAGCGCCCTTGAGATTTTTTTAAAACTTGATAGCATGCTTTCGAAAAAGTATTTAGAAAACGCATCGTCTGCATTCGCTTACGCAGAATGCCTTTTGAATATGTCTGAAATTTTAAACATTGCCGGAGATTGGGAGTTATCGGAAAAGAAAACAATTCTCTCATTGAGTATAATTGGAGAAAAAAACCTGGAAAGTCTCAAGGGACGGGCCTTTTTATGCCTTGCGAGAGCATACCTGAATTTAAACAGGTTAAAAGACGCAGAACATGCAGTTGAGAGATCTTTGGCCTATTCTAAAAAATTAAAGAACACCAGCGTAATGATCTCTTCGATGATGCTGAAAGGAGAACTGTATATTTTGTTTTCGGATTATAAGTCCGCCGCGAAATGTTTCAAGAGCATTGAAAAGAAATCAAAGACCGCCGGCGACGAAAAAGGACTTATGATGTCTTTCTTCAATTTAGCGCATGTTTACATCAAAAAGAGCAAGTTTAAAAAATCGCTCGAGTACAATTTGATGGCTTTGAAAATTGCCGAAGACATTTCGGACAAATTGAGCATAGTGAGAATTCTCAACAACATAGGTATCGGTTACAGAAATATCGGGGAATTTGACAAAGCATTTAGAGCTTATCAAAAGAGCTTGAAACTCGCCGTGGAAATGGGCAGTAAAAAAAATATCGCTACAGCCTATGGAAATTTATCCATTCTCTACATGCAAAAAGGCGAGATGAACGAATACGTGAGATTTTTAAGAAAGCATTTTTTGTTGAATTTTGAATTGAATGATAAAATGGGGATGGCTTATTCGTTGGCAAATTTCGGAAATTACCACAATTATTCAGGCAACCTGCGGGAAGCTGAACTCAGTTACAAAAAAGGTCTTTCTATAGCTAAGATTTTCAAAAACAAAGTTCTCGCAATGAACCTCGCTTACAACCTATCTACTGTCTATATGGCTCAAAAAGACAACAGCAAAGCACTTAAATTCTCGGAGATTTCTTACAAAACAGCAGACGAAATAGGAAACTTCAACTGGAAATTTCTAACGAGAGCCATAGGGTTGAGGATAGAATTCAACGCGGCAAAAAGTCTGGTGGAAAAAAATACAGTTTTGAAAAAAACCGAAGAAATGCTCAAAGATTACAAAACAAAAGATACAAGGGCTGAAATATTATACCGAATCTGGGAATTCACTATGGAATATTCGGAGTTGGCGGCAAAGAGAAGACAAATAATAGAAACATACAGAAATGAAGCGATCAAGCTCTTCGCGGAATTGCTTAAGAAAGAAAAAAAGAGCGATTATTCAGATAAACTTGAAAACCTGACAAACGGCTTTATAACAAAAAGAGGGAGCAGATTCAGTATTCATTGAAAGGAAAAAATCGATTATGTTTAGATCAAGCGCGTTGATTTTTTTGACGTTGAACCTGCAGGGTTTGTTTTCTTCGGAGTTGAGGTTTGCTGTATTGGGAGACAGAACAGGCGGTCATGTGGAAGGAGTTTTCGAGAAGGCGCTTCTTAAAGCCGATATGCTCGACCCTGAAATCATGATCTGTGTGGGAGATATAATTGAAGGCTACAGCGAAGACGAAGGAGAAATAAGATCGGAGTGGGAAGAGATATTGCCTTACATAAGAGGGATTTCCTGCCCTTTTTATTTCACTCCGGGTAACCACGATATTTCAAATGAGATTCAAGCTGAAATTTACAGAGAATTGATAGGAGAACAGGATTATTCTTTCGACAGAAACGGCTATCATTTCGTCATCCTCGACAATTCGCGCATAGAATATCCGACCGATTTTACATCGAAACAGATGGAGTGGCTCGAGAAGGATCTCAAGAAAAGTAGGGATGCCGAGGCGATTTTTGTCTTCTACCATAAACCTTTTTGGTTTGAGTCGATTCTGAGAGGCGAAGTAGACCCTCTGCATGAACTTTTTGTAGAATACGGGGTTGACGCGGTCTTCACAGGTCATTACCACTTTTATTTCACCGCTGAAATTGACGGAATAAAATACACCGGTGTCGGAAGCTCCGGCGCCGAATCCCACCTCGGAATTTTAGGACCCAATTTTCATTTTCTTCTCGTAAGCGCTAAAGAAGATTCGATAAATATTTCCGTGATAGAACTTGAGGGAGTGCATTCCTGGGACGAGATAAAAATGGAGGACATTCAAACAGCCGATAGGGCTATGGAAAACGGCATCGAGATAATTCGACCGGCAAGGGTTGATGAAGATCTAAAAGTCTTTGAACAGATGGTAGGTGTTGTCGTAAGAAATTATTCAGAAGATGTCAAGATAGAAGATGTTCTGAAAATAGATTTACCCCATGGGTGGTCGTCTTCGGCGGATGAAATACCGATTTCTCTTATGCCGGGCGATTCAACCGTGTTTGAAGTTGCCTTAAATTCAACTGGGAGCCTATACCCTCTTCCTGTTTTTAGTTTAAATTATCCTGTACGAGACGGCGTGGTTTTTCAACTGCGCCGAACCTTGAGAATTCAAAGAAGCGCTGTTTCCTCCCCTGCTTTTCAGACGGCGAAAATAGACGGTGATATTGACGAGTCATTTTGGAAATGTCCCCAGCGGAATTTTTTTTCTTCGGGTGGTGTTGTTTCTGAAACTGATTACACAGAGTTTTATTTCGCCTACGACTCCGACAATTTGTATTTGGCCGCCAAATGCGTTTTTGAGGATTCGAGTGAAATAAAAGCGGAAGAAAAGGAAAGAGACGGACAAATATTTTCAGAAGATTGTGTCGGTTATTTTTTTGTTCTTAATCCCGGAGGGGGGGAAATATATCAAGTCTATTTCAATCCTCTCGGGACAATATACGACGCTGTCTTGAAAAGGGATTGGTCTGGTTCTTTCCAAGGGGACGAAGAGAGGGATTTCGAAATAGAAAGTTATGTCAAAATTACCGAGAACTGCTGGACTTTAGAGGCGAAATTGCCTCTTGAGCAATTTGAAAAAATATCCTTTTCTCCCGGAGACAGCATATTGCTGAATTTCAGGAGAAAACAACCGTCAAAGACTGCAAACGCGGATTGGTTGACGCCGATTGAGTTCGACCCGTCGACTTTTGGAGTCTTGTTTTTCGGGAGTTGAACATGCGTAAAAAAATAGCTATAATTATTCTGACGATGATCTCCTTTTCATCTTTTATCGTAGCCCATACGGTAACGGGTAAAGTAACTGACATGGACACACACCAGCCTGTGATTGGAGCGAATATAGCGGTTTTTGACCTCGACGGAAATCTGATTGCCGGTGTCCTGGCCGGTAACGACGGAGCATTTTCGATCGAGAATCTTCCCGCTGGCAGTTATAACCTGAGAGCTATGAGGTTGGGATACAAGACACAGGTAAAAAACAGGGTGACGGTTCGACCAAACATACCGACGTATGTTGATTTTGAACTTGAAGAAGAACTCCTGCAGATGGAGGGCATCACCGTCAGGCCAAAATATTTCGAAAAACCCGAAGACGCTGTCGTGTCGACAAGAAGCATGGATTTTGAAGAAATAATTTCACAGCCTGGCGGTGTATATGACGTACAAAGAGCAGTTCAAGCACTGCCTGCAGTGGTCTCGGGTTCGGACCAGAACAACGAAATCATTGTTCGAGGAGGAAACTACGGAGAAAACCTTTTTCTGATTGACAACATGGAGATGCTCAACCCCAACCATTTCGGGTGGCAGGGAACAGGCGGAGGGCCTGTGAGCGTAATCAATACTGATTTTATCAGGAGCATAGACTTCATGGCAGGCGCATTTCCAGCCAGATACGGCGACAAGGCGTCGAGTGTTTTGGACATCACTTTAAGGGAAGGCGTTCGGGACAGGATTCATTACAAATTCGATCTGAGCATGGCGGGAGCGGGAGGAACCTTGGAAGGACCTCTTGGAAAGGGAAGTTTTTTAATATCGGCCCACAGAAGTTTTTTGTCTCTCGTGGCGTCGAGTTTCGGACTGACTGCCGTCCCTCATTACTACAACATCCATTTCAAAGCTGTTTACGATCTTTCTCACACACGTAAATTCTCGTTGTTGGGAATTTACGGCAAAGACTGGATAACAATCGAGAGTTCAGAGGAAGAAGACGAAGAAATCTACGACGACATAAAAAAAATTGAAGCCAAATCCGATCAGTACACAGTGGGTGCGAGTATAAAATCCCTTTATTCAATGGGATACTACAACATTACACTTTCAAGGACATACAGCACCTGGAACCATGACATCATCGACACTCTGGACATGAGATACCTTTTCAACGATTCGGACGAGGGGGAGAATACAGCGAAAATTGACTTCAACATAAATTTCGCAAGACACACAAAACTGACAATGGGTCTTTTTGCCAAAAATGTATCGTTTCATTACGAGACTTGGGCGAGACCTGACACTCTTTTCATTTACGACTCCTCCGGAAACATAGTCGACACCACAGACTACATTACCGTTATAGACGTCGACGAAGAAGCCGATTCGTGGAAATACGGGGGTTACGCCCAATTAAGACACGACGCGGGAACTTTTCTGACACTAAACCTGGGGTTGAGATACGACAAATTCGACTACACTGGATTTGATTGCCTTTCACCAAGGGTGTCTCTATCGGTTCATTTGACTGGAAACACCGACCTCAATGCGGCTTACGGAGTGCATTTTCAATCTCCTCAGTGGTTTGAACTCGCTTTTGATCCCGAAAACCACTACTTAAAGAGCAAGTACACCGAACAGGTTATATTAGGTGTCGAGCATTTGTTCGCTGACGACATCAAGGCGACCCTTGAGGTTTACTACAAACGATACAGAGACGTCCCTATCGACAGGGCTTCGACCACTTCCGATCCCAACGACTGGGATGAGGTTTTTGTAAACGAGGGCGATGGCTTCGCCAAGGGCATCGAGTTTTTTCTGCAGAAAAAGGTGATGAAAAATTTCTGGGGAACGCTGAGTTATTCCTACTCTGTGGCTAAAGCTTTCGACCCGAGAAACGAGCAGAATGAATACAGTTGGGATTTCGACTACGGAAACGTTTTTACACTGATAGCAGGATACAGAAAAGAGTATTTTAAAGACGCATGGTATCAGTCCTTTTCAAAATCACTTGTTTATAAATTCATTTCGTTTCTGCCGTTTGTGCCTTCCGACGCGTCGGAATACACAATAAAATACAGATACCTCGGAGGCAAACCTTACACGCCTGTGACCTATCATCCGGAGTGGAGGAGGTGGGTCGCCGATCCGGACCAGGCTTACAATTCCGATAGAACAAAACCCTACCAGAGGTTCGACGTGATGTTCTCCAACAGATGGTATTTCAAATCCTGGAACATGGTGTATTATCTCGAAGTGGAGAACCTCTTCAACCACCCCAACGTATGGGAATACTACTATTGTGAAGACGGCGAGGTCGAAACCGTCTATCAGATGGGCAGAATGATAGTAGGAGGGGTGATATTTGAGTTCTGACAAAAGCTCCTACAAGAAGATTTCTCTCGATCTGAAAAAAGCGAAAAATCGTGAAAAAGCTTTTATCCTCCAGAAATTTTTCAAGACCGGCAGAGGCGAATACGGCGAAGGTGATGTCTTCTACGGGATTACAGTTCCGTACCTGAGAAAATTATCTGCAAGATTCGCAGGAGCGGATTTTTTCGTTCTCGAAAAATTGCTCGAATCTGAAATTCACGAGGAAAGAACGCTCGCTTTGTTCATACTCATCAGAAAATTCGAAAATGGGAACGAAAGCGACAGAAAAGCGGTATTCAAAATTTATTTCAAGAAGAAAAAACGCGTGAATAACTGGGACCTTGTTGATTTGTCGGCCCCGAAAATCGTCGGAGCGTATCTTGAGGACAAAGACAGATCTCTGCTTTACAAACTGGCGGCCTCGAAAAACCTCTGGGAGAGAAGAATCGCCGTTATATCCACCTACACTTTCATTAAAAAAGGTGATTTCAAAGACGCGTTGAACCTGTCGGAAATCCTACTTGACGAAAAACATGACCTCATCCACAAAGCGACAGGATGGATGCTCAGGGAAATAGGAAAGAAAGACGAAAGCGTTTTGTTGAAATTTCTGGAAAAGCACTGCGCGAAAATGCCCAGAACCATGCTCAGGTATTCGATCGAAAAGCTGGACACTAAAAGAAGAAAATATTATCTCGGAAAAAAACAATAAAAAGGGGGCTTGCGCCCCCTTTTTTATTCGACAAAGATAAGTTTTACCTGACCTGAATTTTCACCGGCTGTAACTTTCACGAAATAAACTCCCCGGGTCAATTCTTGTCCCTGGTTGTCATTTCCGTTCCAGTGAACTGTCATCAGTCTGTCAGCGTCGTTCAGACCGAAGTTGAACTCGCGGACTGTTCTACCGGATACGTCGAATATCTCGACCTCTGAGAGAATCCCAGCCGGCGAGGTGAAAGAGATGAGAACATTCTTTACGAAAGGATTTGGAGAGGCAGTCAAAGCGACCCATGAAGAATTGACAGGTGGCTGCTCCGCCACAGCGTTCAGACCGTCGAGGAAGAAAACCATTATGGAGTCGAGAATGTCCGCTCTCGTCGAGGCATCTGCTGCGTCAGTGAGCATTCCGAGCTCGAAACTGGTTCCAACCGTCCTGTAAGTCGCGGTTTGATTCGCAACTCCGCAGTTGTAGTTGTCGTTTCCGTCGCTGAAAATCACAAATCCGGTACCGGTCGCGTTGATTTGGTCAATGTAGCTGTTTTCACCGGCATAGGCGAAATTCATGGAGTTGGTGAATGTTCCGGACGCGCCGACGACTGGTCCAAGATTCCCGGAACCGTCTGCTACCGCCTGGATTCCGAAAACCGGACCAAAATTGTGGCCGCCTCCGTAACTGGGGTCGTAAAACCACATGTCACCGCCTTCCATGTAGGCGCATCCCCCGTTGTTGATAAAATCTATTATCGAGGTAGCTATGGCTCCCCCCGATGATATTACGGTATTGTTTGGATAGACGCCAAGGCAAACAAAAATGGATTTGAAAAAAGATAAATCCGAAGGCAGTTGAATTGAATGTATTCCGGAGTAACCGATTGCGCTGAGAATACTGTCAATTTTGATTCCGGATCCGGCAGATGGATCGAGATTTAAAACGAGGTAACTGTATTTTCCGACGGTAAGGTCGAACGAGAAGGTGTCGCAGAAACCCGCGTCTGTTACAACAAGGTTGAAAGCGGCTTCATACCCTTCCGGTGTTGAAACGTCCACAGAAAGGTTGAATGGATCAGAGACGTTCGTCTTTGTGCTGTCTATCGACAACGGGCCGAACACTGCGCTGTTGTCGTTTATTGTTATGTTGGGATCAGAAGAAGATAAAACGGAAGTGATGTTCGTGAAATTTGTCCCTCCGACGTTTTTGATGGTCGCCAGAAGGTTAGCTGTTTCACCGGGGTCCAACCTGCCGTTGCTGTTACCGGCAGCGTCGTCGACAGTTGTACTCAATAAAACAAGATAAGGGGTTGACCCTGAATAGGAAAGTGTTATTTCATCGGCGGAGACCTCCGCCAGTTCTGAACCCCCTCAACAGTCGTAGGTAGAGTCGAATAGAGCAATTTCAATTTTGTTTACTTGCAGGGGATCTACACCTGTCAGATTTGTAAGTTCGGTGCCGACGTTAAAAGAGTAATTGTGCCACTGGGAGTCGACGGCTTGTATCAAGTGCATCGTTGGTGAGTTCGCCCAAGGACAGTAGCTGGTCTTTGAACAGATCCTGGTCTGACCGAGGACGTTGCCGGATATATCGAGGTACTTCAGACTCAGTGCAGTTCCTGCCCAAGCTGTCGAAGTCGCGTAAGCGTAAAGTCTGACGCTTGCCGAAAATACAATGTCGGTTGTGGGAACTGTAACTGTCTGGTTTAAAAGGGCGTATCCGCCTCCATCGGTTTTGCGGACCATTACTTCGTAATCAGGGTCGGGGTCATAGTTAGTCGCCCGGTTTACACTCGCTCCGGATCCGTTGAGAATCTGTTTCCATCCCACGGAGAGATCTTGCTCAAAGTCGCCGTTGACTACGTATTGGGATGTTGAAAAACCGATCAGCAAAGACAGGATTACGGACAGCATAGGCATACCTCCTCGTTTGGTTGGATCTAATTCTAATAGTCCGGCAAAACGAAAGCAACGGCTTTAGACGTAAGAAGGAATTTTGTATTTAATCCATCCCCCTCTTTTGTAAAAAACAAAAAGAAACAGGGATTCAATCAGTAGTGAAAAGCCAATTCCTGACCATACCCCGACTACGTCGAGGAAAAGGTGTTTTGCGAGAAAGTAGGAAAGGGGGAGCTTGATAAGCCAATTTGCTATTATCGAGGTTATCAGAGGAGGAACATTGTATCCTGACCCTCTGTGGACAGCGTTGAAAGTCGCGGAAAGAGGATAGAAAAGGAGAGAAATTCCAATTATTTTCAGATACGAGGAGCCACTTTTTACTACCGAGGGATTGACGCTGAAAACTTTCGTCAATTCTTCCGAAAAGACAAAAATCAGCGAGCAGGTGATTATCTGAACCAGATACCCCATTCTCAACGACCGCAGAACTACCTCTCTGGCTTTATCAATATTTTTTTGCCGAGGAGCTGACCGATAAAAGTCTGAACAGCCATCATCAGACCGTCCATGTAAATGAAAGTTACTCCTATTATTCTGCTGCCAATTCCAAAAGCGGCTATAGATATGTCTCCGTAGAAGGACACTATTTTGTATATCAGCATACCGGTCACCGGCCTTGTAATCCCAAAGAAAAAAGCCGGAATTCCGGTTTTTAAAAAACTAATGGATAAATCCTTTTGAAAAGAGGGTTTAACGGCGCCGAATTTTTTTAGAAAAAAAAACGTGAACAGAGAAAAACCAATCAGAATCGAGACAGAAGAAGCTATCGCGGCTCCAGAAGTTTCCAATCTCGGGAAGAAAAACCAACCGAAAATAAAAAAAGGGTCGAGTAGGATGTTTATAAGCAGAGTCGTTATCGTCAGTTTCATCGGGGTTTTGGAATCTCCGGTTCCGAAAAATATATTATACATTATGTCCAGTATGAAGAGAAAAGCGAAACCAAGGAGCATTATTCGCATGTATGTTTTTGCCTGGGAGAGAACTTCACCTTTGGCTCCGAAAAAACTTAGAATTTGATCTGAAAACAAAATTGAGGGCACGATCAAAACCAGGGCAATCAGAATCGAGAAAAAAAGTGAAATTGAAATGCTTTTTTTCAGAAGCTCCGTGTCTTTTGAACCATAAGCTCTTGAGACGAAAGCTATGGCTCCAGAAGAAACAAGAGTCATGGAAGATATAAGAATAAACAAAAACGATCCGACCATGCTCACAGCGGCGACCGAGATATGACCAAGTTTTCCTATCCAGAACATATCTGTGACATCGAGCAGTGTGAATGCGAGTGATGATACCATCACAGGCCAGGAAAGATTCCAGATGTTGCCGTAGGTAATATTTTCCGGATCGAAATTTCTTGTATTTTCAACCATATTTTCAACTTTTCTTTTTAAGTTTTGCGATGATTTCCCAATAGAGTATAATGATATTAAAAATTTATAAAGCATTTAATGGATGATATGGAAGATTTTACCGGAGCTGTCATCGAGACTGTAAAATTAATCCCTCGCGGAAAAGTGATGACATACGGACAAATAGCATCTTTCGTCGGTTCACCGAGAAGTTCAAGGCAGGTTTCGAGGATACTGCATTCGTGCAGTGAAAAGTTCTCTTTGCCCTGGCACAGAATTGTCAATTCAAAGGGTGAAATTGCGTTCAAGAGAAACCAGGCTTATTCAGAGCAAAAAACTCTTCTCGAAGGTGAAGGGATCGTTTTCGACAAAGAGGGAAGGATAGACCTCGATAAATTTTTGTTTAAGCCTTTCAACGGAAATAGCTGAAAAGGAGGAAAGAAAATGGGCAGGGATAAAGGTCTTTGGGATTCAAGGACGGCTTTTGTTCTCGCTTCTATAGGTTCGGCTATAGGCCTGGGAAATATCTGGCGTTTTCCCTACATTTGCTACAAATACGGGGGAGGCTCTTTTTTGATAGCCTACATAATAGCACTTTTTGTTGCCGGGATTCCTCTTCTTCTTCTTGAATTTTCTTTAGGGCATAAAATGGCGGGTTCCGCCCCCTTCGCTTTTTCAAAATTGAAGTTCTCTTTTAAAGGCAGTTCTTCGGAAGAAGAAATCACCGAAAAAAAAGGCGATTTCCAGTGGGTCGGATGGATCGCGCTTTTCATAGGTTTTTTTATAACAACTTATTACGCCGTAATAATGGGGTGGTCTTTTGATTACCTTTACTATTCGGTAAAAATGTCGTGGTCACAAGTCGGCCCGGAAAAGTTTTTCTATGAAAATGTCCTGCATTTAACTGAAGGCGTTTTCGATTTCGGCAAACTTCAACTGCCTATCATTATTGGGCTCGTCATAAGCTGGATATGGATTGTCTTGTCGATTTGGAAAGGCGCTAAAACAGTAGGTAAAGTAGTATTTGTCACGGTGACTTTGCCATGGCTTCTGCTCCTGGTTTTCGTCTTTAGGGGTGTCTTTCTTCCCGGTGCCTCAGAGGGAATAAAATACTACCTTTTGCCGGATTTCACGATGCTTTTGAACGTAGAGCTCTGGCACGCGGCGTTTTCTCAAGTTTTCTTTTCTCTTTCGATAGGCTTCGGAATTATGGTGGCGTACGCGAGTTTTCTGCCGGAGAAATCCGATATAGCAAACAGTGCAGTCATAATAGCTCTGGCGGACGCCGCGACCGCTTTCGTCGGCGGATTCGCGGTTTTCTCAGCCCTGGGTTATTACGCCAAAATCCAGGGTGTTGACGTCTGTGATGTCATGCAGTCAGGACCCCATCTCGCTTTTGTTACTTATCCCGAAATAATTTCAAAACTGCCCTTCGCGCCTTTTTTTGGTTTTTTGTTTTTCCTGATGCTGCTCACATTGGCCATTGATTCGGCATTTTCACTTGTCGAAGGTATCGTAGCCGGTCTGATGGACAAATTCAACATAGGCAGAATGAAGACCAACCTCGGAGTCGCCGCCGCCACGTTTCTCGTCGGATTGATTTTCACTTTCGGAGCGGGTCTATATTGGCTCGATATAACAGATCACTTTATGAATAACTTTGGGCTTTTCACCGTGGCATTTTTGGAAGCTCTCGTTGTCGGTTACGCGGTATCTCCCGAAGAGATAAGAAAATACATAAACCAAAAATCCGAAATTCAAATAGGCAAGTGGTGGACCGTTTCCGTCAAGTACTTCATACCGATAATCGCCTTTGTGCTGTTGTTCTTTTCTATAAAATCAGTGTTGTTTTCAAACTATGGAGGGTATCCTGCTCTCGCTGTTTTCCTCGCAGGGTGGCTACCCCTTCTAATAGCGGCAGTTGGATCTTATATACTCTCAAGCAAAAAAATACCTTGGAGCGTGCTTTTGATCGGCGTGTTGACTGCTGTTTTAATTTGGACTTTAAAAAGATTCGACCTTCTGTCGGGGTTGAACAAGTTGATACCCGATATTATTCTCACTATAGTGATATTCATATTCACTTTCTTTGTCTTGATAGGAGGGGTTGTTTATTTTCTCATCATAGCAAAAAAGAGATAGTTTTGAACTGGGCGCCTTTTCTTTCTCTGGGGTTGAACGCCGCAATGATTATTCTGATAGGAGCGGCACTTTATTACTTTTCCAAAAAGATATTCGACAAGGAAAAGTCATTTTTCGGCGAAATGGTCAAAGACAACCAATCAACCGAAAAAAGACTGCTCGATGAACTCAGCCGCTCGCGTATTGAGAGTGACAACAAGCTTGAAAACATGAGAAATTCAATAAACGAATCGCTGAGAAACGTCCAGGAAGACAGCATGAAAAACCTCGAGAAAATCAGGGCGACCGTGGAGGATAAACTGCAGGGAACTCTCGAGAAAAAATTGACTGAATCGTTCGGAATCGTCAGCGAAAGGCTTGAGCAAGTTTACAAAGGACTCGGAGAAATGCAGAGCGTCGCCGCCGGAGTAGGTGACCTAAAGAAAGTGCTTTCAAACGTCAAGACAAGAGGAGTTCTGGGAGAATTTCAACTCGAGAGTATTTTGGAACAGGTCATGGCACCCGATCAGTATATCAAAAATTTCAAACCCAGGGACGGCAGGGGAGAGGTTGAATTCGCTATTTTGTTGCCCGGAAAAGATAAAGACGAAAAAGGAAAAATATTCCTGCCGGTAGATTCGAAATTTCCAGTTGAAAATTATCTTAAAATGGTTGAAGCGCAGGAAAACGCAAACAAAAATGAAATTGATAAGTATTCTAAAGCTCTAGAAAACGATATAAAAAATCAAGCGGCAAAGATAAACGAAAAATACATATACCCGCCTGTGACGACGGATTTCGCTCTTATGTTTTTACCCTCGGAGAGTCTTTTCGCAGAAGTTGTCAGAAGGCCTGGTCTCATAGAAAAGCTTCAAAACGATAGTCGTATTGTTGTCTCCGGACCGACGACTCTGTGGGCGATTTTGACAAGTCTTCAGATGGGTTTCAGGACACTTGCGATTCAGAAAAGGTCATCAGAGGTTTGGAAGATACTCGGAGCCGTCAAGACTGAATGGGCAAAATACGGTGAACAGCTCGCGAAAATTCACAAAAAATTGGACGAGGCATCCGGAGCAGTTTCCGAAGCGGAAAAGAATTTGAGAAAAGTAGAAAAAAACCTGAGAGATGTGGAGGTTTTGCCTGAAGAAGAAGCCAGAAAACTTCTTGAATAGGACAAATAAAAACTTAAATTTTGCAATGGCTTTTCGACGAGATTTTTGAATTATACTTTTGGGGATAAGTTTATAAATAAAAAATAAGACTATCGCCAATAATGCTATATCGTCAACTTGTCCGAAAATAGGTACAAAGTCAGGTATTATGTCAACCGGACTTAAAAAGTAAATCAAAGACAATCCGAGAAAACTTCTGATATACAAGGGCGTTTCAGCGTCTTGTAAAATGAAAATAAAAGAGAAGATATGAATTTTATATTTTATGGTTTTGCTTTTCCAGCCTGTCCAATTATTTGTGCGTTTTGATATATAATTTTCAGAGAGTTGGCGCATTTTTGTGTTCCCGGATTATATCCTTTTCAACCATTTCTGAAATTTTTCGAATTTTTAATTAAAACTTGAAATTTATTTTTCAGCAAAATGACAAACATTATTAAATAAAGCAATGTCAAAATTTATTTCTCAAAACAGGTTATCGCAATTTTTTTATTTTGTAAGCTTGCGGAATCCTTGATTCCACAAAATATCCAGTATTGAGTTTTTCATTGGTAGTATCAATTAAAACATAGTTTTTATCCCTGGGATTTTAACTGGTGGAGGCGGCGGGAATCGAACCCGCGTCCGAGAGAGTAGCCTTCAAGGCTTCTACATGCTTATCCCGAAATTTGTTCTCGTCCCAAAAAACTCCATCGGGAAAGATTTTTCCAGGACCAGCGCTGTTTGTTTCCTCCCTCCCCGCGCGCGAAGTTCAGGAGTAGCCCATCTGTGTGACCCCTGACATTCTTTGTGATAGGCGACAAAGAAGCAGAGGAGCCGCTTAGTTAAGCAGCCAAAGAATAACTGCTGTTGGCAGTTGATTTTTTGCCGTTTTTTGACGAGCTTCGGCGGCCCGGCATGCGACCCTGAGACATTCAGTCCCGTCGAGACCATTTCGCCCCCTTCTTAAGTAAAGATATCTATAAAAGATAAAAAGTCAAGCTCTTAAGCCTTCATTGAACTTGACACAATAAAGCGTTGTGTTAGAATGCTTTCGAAAATGGAGAGATGTCCGAGTGGTCGAAGGAGCACGATTGGAAATCGTGTAGGGGGTTAGTAGCTCCCTCGTGGGTTCGACTCCCACTCTCTCCGAAAGTATTATCTCAGAGAAAACATTCGAAGAATTTGTTCTGAAACCCAGTGGGCGGGAGCGGTTTTAAAAAGAAATTTCCCGCTCTTAATAATATTTTCCTTCCCTTACAATCACAAAGTTTTGTATTTTTTGTGAATCTTTTCACAAACTCAAAAAAAGAAATTGAAAATATCCTTGTTCACTGGGATAATCAAGCGAGATATTTTAAGATATGAAAAACAGATATAATTTACCAGTTTTTTTCACCACCCAAATTTTATGTCAAAAGGAGAAAATATGGATGAAACTAAAAAGGTATTGATAAGCGATACATTCGCAAACTTTTTCGGCATCCAATCCAAAGGTTTAAGGCAGATTAGAGGTAACGGTAAATTGGTCTTAGATCAAGAATTTTTGTATTTTAGAATGCTTTTACCAAAGAGAGTAATTCGAATACCGGTAAATGCGATTATCAAAGCCGAGGAATCTCTGTCTCATTTAAAAAAGACCAAAGCAGCCCCTCTGTTGAAAGTGACTTTTCAAAACGACGAGGGTAGTATTGATTCGGCAGCTTGGCTTGTAAGAGACCTCAGCAGTTGGAAAATAGAGATTCAATCGCTTATAGATAAAAAAGGATCCGATACAGAAAAATAAATTCTCTTCTGATATACATAGATGATTATCACATGTTTCATTGACACAAAAAACAGAATGGTCAGTCCCAATAATTCGGCAAATATCGAAAACCTCCAACATAAGAACCTTGCAATCAATGGAAACAGAAAATAAACAAGGAACACCGATTTCTGAGGAGTGCAGGGCAAAAAAGGCAAGCGCGGTGACTCTTTTCAGTTTTGTCGGCAACTTGGTTTTGACCTTTTTCAAGCTTTTTTCAGGAATAATCGGGCATTCAGGGGCTATGGTCGCTGACGCCGTTCATTCTCTTTCGGATTTCGCGACCGACCTGGTGATACTGATAAGTTTCAGAATTGTAAAAAAACCCCGTGACAAGACCCATGATTACGGACATGGGAAATTCGAGACCCTTGCGACGGCGATAATCGGCGTAACTCTTTTTTGGGTTGCAGCCGGCATCTTGATATCAGGGGGCAGAAACGCGTATATAATATTAATAAAGAATGAAACTGTACAAGGGCCGACAGCGTTAGCTCTTGTCGCTACAATAGTGTCAATCTTGGTCAAAGAAATTATATACAGGTATACCGTCTCGGTAGGCAGAGAAATCGAAAGCATGGCTGTTATCGCTAACGCTTGGCACCACAGATCCGATGTTTTCTCTTCTTTGGGCACTTTTTTAGGAATAGGAGGAGCCTATTTTCTGGGAGACAAGTGGGTGGTTCTCGATCCTCTTGCGGCAATAGGCGTTAGTATTTTTATGTTCAAGTTGTCGTTTGTAATAATCTACAAAAGCGTAAGAGAATTGATGGAAGAATCTCTCGGTGATGAAACTAAAAAGCAAATATTGGATTTGATAAAAAAAACGGAAGGGGTATTTGACCCTCACGACCTCAAGACGAGAAAGATAGGAGATAAAATCGCCATAGACGTGCACATCCGTGTTCCCAACGACATGACAATAGTTGAAGCGCATAAAATAAACGACAGTATTGAGTTCAAGATAAGGGAGAAATTCGGTGAAAACACTATTATTTACATACACACAGAACCGGAAGAGGAACAGATTACATAAAGGAGATGAAAAGAGATGATGCTCAGTCATATTAAAGCCCCGCCCCTGAATTCGACGCTTATGGGAGTAGTAAGCGCCGTTTCTGATTACTACAGAAACGGTCACAGCACCGCGGTCCTCTATGGTGGCTCCGGACACGCTTTTCTGATGAACATCCATGAAGATCTCTGCCCGAGCGGACCGTATTGCTGGAACCTAGAACCTTTCTACAAAAACCTTTTCAACCTTGGAATAGACATGGTGGATGAAGGTTTTTTTACGGTTGAAAGTCCATACGAGGAGAGACAGGAGATTGAGAGCCTTCTTAGAAATTCTCTCGACAGAGGTCGTCCGTGCAGCTTGTTGAATATGGAGCATCAGCTAATTCTGGGCTACGACGAAGTTGGGTTTGTTTTGTATCAGCCCTGGGGTTCTGATTTCGACTTTACACCTGATCGACTGACATTTTCCTCCTGGAATGAGTTCGGAGATTCTGTTCATGTCAATTTTTTCACTTTCAACAAAGCCAAACCCGCAAACGAAGAAAAGATTATTGTAGAGAGTTTAAGTTACGCCAAAGACCTCTACGACAATCCATCTTCTCATACGGATAAACCTTATGCTGTAGGGCTCTCTGCATACGAAAACTGGATTAAAGCGATAAGAAATAAAACCGCGGATGAGCACGGAAACTGGTGGAACGGAAAAGTCTGGAGCGAATGCAGGTCGTGGGCTTGTCGGTATTTAGAGGAAATCTCAAGTAAATATCCCAGAATATCTCAGATTGCGAGAGAACTTTCTGAGAATTACAAAAAAATCTCTATGGAACTGGAACTTGTCGGGGACAAAACGGGGAAACCTTCCGATAAATTAGCGGCTCTGCAGAGAGCTGAAGAAATTGAATTTTTGTCGGTTCAGAGGTTTCGCGAGATATTGGAGAGAATGTAGATTATTCAATTTCCATCCCATGTCTTGTTGGTTCCCGAAAATAATCTCTTGCCCGTCACCGCTTCAAATACCTGCAGGTAGTATCCACCTGCCTCATCACCAGCCATTACTATTTTATCGTCTATAAGCCTTATGAAGACTTCGTTCTTGTATTGGCTGTGCCCAACCGACAACTGTTCGACGTCGGCTCTCCATATCTCGTGACCGTATTCCGCGTCAAGGCAGGCGAGACCTGAACCTGTTGCTATTGGATGGAAGACTGCCACAAAGAGAAGCGACTTCTCCTCGTCGAAAATAACCTTAGCGTTTCTGCCGTAAAAAAAAGGCGGTTTCGGATTGCATGTCCAAAGAACTTCGTTTCCCGAAAAATCTTTCAAGATAATCATGGATCCGACGACAGTGTTCGGTTCTTCCATGACCGGTTCAACGTATATTTGACCAAATACCCGGCCATCTTCATGATAAACAATGAAAGAATCTCCCGTAAATATCCCGCCGTTGTCCCAGAGAGTCGTTTCGCTGTCCACTGTCCAAACAACATTAAGCGGCTCTTTACCAAGGTCCTCGACGAGAACCATATCTTCGAGATTCAGAGTCCAGTCTTTAAACATCACCGCTTTGTCCTTTTCAGAAGCAGTCGAATTCTGGGTTGAACAGGACACGAATAAAGCTATAAAAAGCGTTGTTTGAACGATTATTTTCATTGAGATCTCCTTTGAATTACAATCCTTTTATACCATTATACTCTTAAAGAAGATAAAATATTCAGGGCTGATTATGGAGGTTGTATGGAGGAGAAAAAAGCTATTTTTCCTGAACTTGTGACGAAACGACTTGTTCTGAGAGAGTTCATACAGAAAGACGCAAACGCCGTGTTCGAGATGTTTTCTCGAGACGCTGTAACCAAATACCACAACGTTGAAACCATGACCGACTTAGAGCAAGCCAGAAAATTCGTTTCTTCGAGGATAAATGTTTTCATC
This sequence comes from candidate division WOR-3 bacterium, assembly GCA_016926475.1. Lineage (NCBI taxonomy): Bacteria > Pseudomonadati > Caldifarciminota > Caldifarciminota bacterium. The sequence continues at coordinate 51,868 of JAFGON010000040.1, forward strand.
ACCAAAGCAGGAGTGAGGTGGGCTCTGGCTTTGAAAGAAAATCCGACCAAGGCGATAGGCTCGGTCGGGTATTTTAACCTTAACAAGCCCAACGGATTTGCCGAGGTCGGATACGACCTCCATCAAGATTTCTGGCGTAGGGGGTATATGGAGGAGGCTCTCAGTAAGTCCATTTATTTCGGATTCAGCGAAGAATTCTTTTTTTATCTCAACAGAGTAGAAGCTATGACGTACCCTGAAAACGAAGCTTCGACAGGTCTGCTTCTCAAATTAGGATTCAAATACGAAGGAGTGCGAAGAGAATATGGTTTAATTAAGGGAAAATACACGGATTTAAAATGCTTTTCGCTTCTGAGGAGAGAATGGTAAAAGCTCCGGGAAATAAGCTTGCTGATAATTGTTTCAAGCCAGACATGTTTTATAGAAGCTGATGTGGATTATTCAGATAATATCATTGCGGAATCAGTTTCTATCGCTGAAAATATTTGGGTTAAATCATTCCTGGTCGACATCGAATACATGGATGATGAAGGCAGGAATCCGTATTTCATTCTTGAACCAGGTTATTACCTGAATCTTGAAGGCTTAGAAGAAGGTAAAGAAACCAGCCTGTACATCCTTGTCACGGATGATACGGAATTAGTCGATGATGCTATGACCAGAATTGTCGAGGAAAGAAAATACATCGACGGGAATTGCGTCAGGATTACAAAGAAATTCTGCGCCATTGACACCCGGACAAACAGCGTTTACATCTTCGGAGAACAGGTCGATGAATATCACGCAGGTGAAATCACAGGGCATGAAGGTTCATGGCGTTCCGGGGAAAACGGAGCAACTTTCGGTCTTTTGATGCCCGGTCTCGTCATTAAAGGATCGAGGTTCTTCACTGCTTACGCTCCGGGAAACGTAATGAACAGAGCGGAAATTATAAGCAACGATGTGATCATAGAATTGTTGAACGAGACATTGCATCATTGCGTCAAAACAGAAGAAACTTCAGCACTTTATCCAGTGACCAAAATGACGAAATATTACGCGGTGAATTTCGGCCTTTTTATGCTTGACGATTTGCTTATGACCGGTTACGGATATGTGAAATAGTTTTGCCTAAAAACAACAGAAAGATCTGATTTGAAGTATTCGATCGCGTCGGTAGCTCCTACAATCGCAAAATCCTTCGGGGTGGAATTACCCGAGAAATCAGAGGATAGACCGATAAATTCCGTTTTAGATTTAATTAAAAAAAATTCGCTGGAAAAGATACAGAAATGTTTGATGTACGCGCCGGACGCCGTAGGCCTTGTTCAGAAAAAAAAATTCCCGTCTTTTTTTAAAGAAATCGAAAGCAGAACAGACATCAAACAGAAACTGTCGTCAGTTTTACCCCCGAAAACACCGGTTTGCTTTGCGTCAATGTTAACTGGCTTGAAACCGGAAATTCACGGTATCAGGAAATACGAAAAACCAGTTCTGAGAATTGACACTATTTTCGACGTGCTGATAAGAAGCGGGATAAAACCGGCGATCGTCGCGGTTAAAAATTCGAGCGTAGACCTGATGTTCAGAGAACGGAAAATGGAGTATTATTCTGAGAGGTACGACACTGAGGCGGTTGAAAAAACCGTGGAACTCATAGCCGAGAGCGATAACGATTTTATTCTCTGCTACAACCAGGAATACGATGATGCTATACACGCCTGTGATCCATTCGGTCCGGAAGCCGAAAATGCCCTTAAAAACCAAAACCAAAATTTTATGACACTTTTGCGACAAGTAGATGAGAATTGGAAGGATTACGACAATTTGACAATGTATACTCCGGACCATGGATGCCATATTGATCCAGAGACCGGCAGGGGAAACCACGGCGACGATATTTCGGAAGACATGGAAGTAGTTCATTTTTATAGAATAAAAAGAGGAATTCGCCCTGATAAACGAAGGTTGAGTGACAAAAAATATCAGACAAAAAACAGAGAGGATTTAAAATGATAAATAGCATTGGCTGTGCTGTGATAATTTTCTTTTTAAGCTCCCTGTTCGGAGAAAATGATCGTGAATCGGTAAGGTTTACCGGAAAAGTTTTTAAGGGTGAGGAATTTATAGAGCCCATATCAGCGACACTCATTTTCAAGCTTTTGCCCAAGTCGGACGACGGATGGTTTTTATGGATTGGGGGAGAAGACAGTCTAAAAAATTACTGCAGTGCGGCGACGCCTCCATTCAGAGGGATAAACGCGACAATAATAGAGGGCTGGCATTTCAGAAACGCTGACAATTCAGGCTCAAACGACGGAAAAGTCAACGCTCCGCAGAATGAAAGAGGATTCAGATTCGTTCTGGATGATTCCTGTTACACCATAGCGGAAAAGTATGTGAAGATGGTCTGCTGGCCGCATGAATACACACAAGACGAAATCGATGCCGCGTCGTATGAATTCAACGGGTTGAAATTCGGCAGAGGAAGGTTAATTATCACGGACATGAAACTCGGCAACCTCTTTGTCGGGGAAAGGGCAATTCTGGAATACATCGAATTCGAGGTCGAACTGGAAAATTTCAGGTAACGCCATGCAAGATTTTTTTGTGAAAACTTGATTTTTTGAAGTCAGTGACGGAATTATTTTATCTGATAATCTTCAAGCTCAAGCGTCAGATCTAGGTCTCTCTGGTAAATTTTTACCTCTCCAACTCCAAGGGCGTACCAGTGATCCGTTCCACCGCCACGTGAGTTGGTTCCAAGAACATGCACACATTCGAAAGTTCCTGCAGGGACAGTGACTTCTTCGTTTAAATGGATTACTTCCCAATCAACTTCGTCGCCCAGCCCCTTGGTGGTCCATGTAAAATCCTGATCAATAGGATATTTGATTACAACTTCAGGGAGTTCCAACTCACCATGCTCAGAATCACCGTGAAAAAGAACTTCTCCATTTTCATTTACGATTTAGAACAATGAGTAAAGGGCTGGGTTTGGGACCTGAACCAACTCATTGATTATTTGTTTATGCTGTCGGATAATAAAATTATATCTTTAAGGAAAATAATGAGAACATATTCAGGAAACATAGCTTTTCCCTTAGAGCAAAAAATATGTTCCGGGACAATTTTTGTCGAAGATGGTTTGATACAGAAAATTGTCGGAGAAAACAAAAAATTCGAAAATTATATAATACCCGGTTTTGTCGATTCCCATATCCATATAGAAAGTTCTATGCTTTTGCCGTCTGAATTCGCTCGTGCCGCCGTGTCGCACGGCACGGTTGCCGCTGTATGCGATGCCCATGAAATAGCGAATGTAATGGGAACAGAAGGTTTGAAATTCATGATGGACGATGCAAAAAAGAGCCCGTTTAAATTTTTCTTTTCAGCTCCATCATGTGTTCCCGCGACTGATTTCGAGACCAGCGGCGCTTGTTTGAACGTTTCAAAGATAAGGGAGTTGTTTGAAAATTTTCCTGAAATCAAATTTCTCGGGGAGATGATGAACTATCCCGGAGTTATTGCGAGAGATCCGGAAGTGATGGGTAAAATCGAAATAGCAAAAAAATACGGAAAAAAAATAGACGGCCACGCGCCGGGGTTGATGGGTGAAGACCTGGTTAAATACGTCTCTGCGGGTATAACAACCGACCATGAGTGCTTTATGAAACAAGAAGCTCTTGAAAAAATTTCGCTTGGCATGAAAATATGGATAAGGGAAGGATCGGCGGCGAAAAATTTTGACGAGTTGATATCAATAGCAGAAGAAAACTTCATGAACTGCGGTTTTTGTTCTGACGACAAACACCCTGACGATCTCGTAAAGGGTCATATAAACAAATTGGCGAGAAGAGCACGAGGAAAGGGAATCGGCGCCATGAAAACGCTGAAAATGGCATGTGTCAATCCTGTTTTGCATTATGGATTGAATGTGGGACTTCTGAGAATTGGAGACAGCGCCGATTTTTTGGAAGTAGAAGATCTTGTAAATTTTAAAGTATTGAAGACAGTTATTGGCGGCGATGAAGTTTACGACGGACAAAATACTTATCAGAGAACCGAGACAGCAAATGTCATCAACAATTTCAGCACAAAAAAGAAAACAGTTATTGATTTCAAGTTAAAAACCGAAAACAGACCTTTACGCGCAATCCAAGCTTTGGATTGTCAGTTGATAACGAAATCCATTGAAGCGATTCCTTTTTCAGAAAATGGAGGATTGGTTTCAGACCCTTCAAATGACATATTAAAAATATCTGTCGTCAACAGGTACGAAAACGTAAAACCATCTGTCGCTTTCGTCAAAAATTTCGGGTTGAAAAAAGGAGCTGTTGCATCCTCTGTCGCCCATGATTCCCACAACATTGTCGTAGTGGGTGTCACCGACGAAGACATCTGCGGAGCAGTCAATCTAATTGTCGAAAATCAAGGAGGTCTGAGCGCATTTTGTAATGACGAAAAGATTTCAAAGATTCTTCCCCTTTCGATTGCGGGATTGATGAGTGCTGAAGATTTTATTACAGTAGCAAGGAAATATTCGGAGTTGGATCAGCTTGCAAAAAACTGGGGATCGAAACTGAAAGCTCCTTACATGACTCTTTCGTTTATGGCTCTTCTTGTCATACCGGAAATAAAACTTAGCGATAAGGGACTTTTCGACAGCGTCAAATTTGAATTTATAAATCAAACAGGCAAAACACGGAATAATTAGTATTATGGACAAATTCAAATTTCCCGTCGGTTATCAAAAATTCAACAGCAAGATCATCTTCATTTTCCACCTAAATGCGAAATCTGTTACTGGGATGATTTTTAAGGAAAAGGACCGCTCGCAGAAACATTGTCAGATGGGATATTTTAAACTGACCCCTGACCTTATGAAAAAGCGGATTGGTATAAAAAGCCTGATTTAGAATTGTGGAAATCTCTCAGATATTGAAAATCGCATTCTCTTTTTTCGTCGCGGGATTCTGGATTTCTTTCACTACAGCGCTTGCCGAAAGACTTGGAAGCAAGACAGGCGGATTAGTTTCAAATCTGCCTTCAAACATCCTTGTCAGTTTCGTATTCATAGCACTCGCGAAAAACACGAATTACGTCAGAAACGCTTCTGTTTCGGTTCCGGTGGGCATGACTATAGACACGCTGTTTTTGGTTGTTTTCACCCTTTTTCTTAGGTTTGGGCTTGCAACCGCGATAATTTCATCTCTTGTCTTATGGTTTTCAGCCGCTTATATTTCCTGCTCTATTTCTTTGCACAATTACGGGTTAAACTTAATCATCTATCTTGCCGTCACCGGAGTTTCTTTTTTAATTCTCGAAAAAGCCCTTAAGATCAGATCTAAACCTGGAGATCTAAAGAGGTATTCATGTTCTCAGATCTTTTTCAGAGCTTTTTTTGCCGGTTCGGTCGTGTCGACGGTTGTCGCGCTTTCGGAATTTCTCGGACCTCAATCTATCGGAATCATTGCGACATTTCCAGCGGTTCTTCTCTCGACAATGGTAATATTGACAGTTAGTAGAGGTAATGAATTCGCCCGGTCAACAGCCAAAATTCTGGTTTTGTCCTCAACAAACATAATAGTTTACATTTTTTCCGTTTATTTAACCTACCCGGTGATCGGAATCATCTTCGGCACGATTGTGTCGTTTGCCGTATCATTGTTTTACATTGCCGCGTTGAGACAGTTTGTGGAACACCTTACCCGGTGATCCTAAATGAAACCCGATAAACCTGCAGCATCAGATCCACATAAAAACTATAAAATCCCAAATAATGAAAACAGAATTCAGCCCCGGCATTTGTTTAAAACTTTCCGAAGCCTGATTGAATAAAATATGCTGAATGCTATGAAAAAAACGAAAGCGGCGAGAAAAGTCAGTGACAAGCCTGACAATCTGCCGTATGCAACTTGCTCTATGGTTTGAAGAAGTGAATAAAAAAGGACGCATAGGGAAGAGGTCAATCCGGATATCATTTCCGAAAGCAAATCCCAAAAGGGTTTTTGCTTATCAGGGGGTAGAGCCAAAAATTTCTCTTTTTGGGGAATGTTTAAAAGAAAAGTATAACGGCGTGAAAGCAACAACAATCCGTAAAGAAGAACAGCCATGAAAGGCGGAAGCAGGATTAGACCTATCAGTTCCCACCCTTTACCTGTCCATCTGTCGGGTCTCCCTGAAAAACCAAAATGGACAGGAATTTCATCTGGCATTGTTTTCCATAAATGAAGCCCCCAAAAAGACCCCAATGAAAGAACGACTACGTTGAAAAAATCGTAAAATCTTTTCATTTTGTTCTACCCCTGAATACTTTTAGAAAAGCTTCTCACCTCATTAAAATGATTTTTTGTGTTTTTGAAAAATCTTCTGTTCTCAAGCTTGTAAAAAGAACCCCTTTTGGCAGGTCTCTGACGTCGAGAGAAACTGAATGCGTGCCTTCTGAAAATCGGCCTTCTTCGACAGTTCTGACAAGCCTGCCTGTTACGTTGTATATGTCGATTGAGACTGTGCGGGATACCGGTAAAGTGAATTGAAATTCAAGGTTTGAGCCCCTTTTTTTTACATCAAATGTGTAATTCCCTGAATTAACCGCAATTTCTTCCTGGACGGAGTTAGGCGCAAGTTCGTATATGTAAATGGTGTCGTTTGTCCAGCATGAAACCCATAGCCAGTCTATTGTGGAGTCGTACGTCATCCCTGCAGGATAGGAAGCGGGATTTGCCTGCCACTGGTTTATCCAGGTGGATGATGAAAAATCCCATTGGTTGATGTAGTTTGAAGCGCCGCCGCTACTGCCGTCGCAAGCCCAAATTTGACCGGTATTCACGGGAACGTAGCAAAGACCCATGGGCCTGACTTCAGGGGTGTAGTAGTTGGCAAAAATTGTATCAACTTGGCTTCCCGTGGTGACGTCGTACGCTACTATTATGTCGCTGTTTCCGAAAGTCCCCCAGAGGTAAGTGCCGTCCCAAGCTAAATCGAACAGGAAACCCGAACCGTATGAAAATGAAGAAATAACTCCCATTGTCGATGTGTCGATTTTATAAATCATGCCGCTTGAAAAATCGGAATGCCAGAGATAAGAACCGTCGAAAGCCAAACCGTAGGGGCTTGCTCCTGGAGTTGTATAAGTCCCAAGGATTGCTCCTGTGGTGGGGTTGAGCTTGTAGATTTTTGCACCGTTTGTACTGTTGCCGTCGCCGCTGTTAGCGCACCAGAGGTTAGTTCCGTCAAAGGCGAGACCTCTCGGTGCTCCGTCAGGTGCGGGGATTGAATTTATTAGCACCGAATCTGGAAAGGTCGGTGTTGTGTTGCTGACATCGACGAATGAGCCTGTCGTCGCGTCGAATTGAAGTGAGAAGAGGTTGAGGGACATAAACAACATCAGTAAAACAACCAAATACCATCTTGTCATGTTTCCTCCTTTTTTTGCAATTTTCAACAATTGAACAACTGCTTTAAAGATTATAGAACAATAACCTGAATTTTGCATATTTTTTATGCAGAAAAAATTTCGACAACTCAAAAGAATTGTTGTACCGTTTTCTGTTACCGAAATTTGTTTTTCGATTGTCTGTCAAAAATACATGGAAAGGATCAGCAATGAGAAAAAAAAGCCAATACCGCAAGCTTCCTGTTGATCTATCTGTCAGGAATATTGTTATCAGCCCAAGCCCTGGCTTTTGTAACGTCAGCATTTTCGGATACGTTTTCATGGCTCTTGAATTTATTGGATTTGTTCTCGGTGCCGGTATGCCGATCAATTACCTGAGGTCGAAAAATTATTGCTCCGAGTGCGGATATTTTTAATTAAAAAACACGTTCTAAGTGTTTTTTGCATTGGAAGGGGATGTACTTTTGCAGGGCAGTAAATAAGAAAAGTTTAAAATGATAGGGCACAAAGAGAAAGTTCTCAGAAATGAATTTGCACGAAAAATAAACATGCTTGTAGATAAATCTCTTGAGGAGAACGTAAAAACACTCAAGGCAATTTCCGGTCAGGGTAAACCAAGGTCGTTTTTCTATCTTGCTTTTTCGTTTATTGCGTGCCCGAAATGCGCTAAACACTCCATTTATACAACCCTTTACTCAATGGGTGCTGAACAGTGCACAATGACGACACAGGCAATGGAGCACGTTGCATTGATAGCAAAAAAATTGTTTGGTTGAAATTCTTCTCCGGTTTAACTGTCGTAGGCGATAATACCGCCTCCTATCACGGTGTCGTCATCGTAAATTACCGCGGACTGCCCTTCAGCGATACCTGGTTCAGGGCAGTCAAGTATTATTTTAACCAGGTCGTCTTCCTCAGCGTAAAAATAACACGATGAACCCCTGTGGGCAGCCCTCAATTTTACCTGAGCTTTTTGCTCGCTTTTGTCTGGATTAGCTGACAGCCAGTTGAACTCTTTGGCGTAGAAAATTCTTTTCAAAGATTCGTTTCTCGTTCCGACCACAATTGAGTTATTTTTGGGATCAATGGAGACTACGTAAAGAGGCTCGGAATGGGCAATCTTCAAACCGTGGCGCTGTCCCACAGTAAAATTCCACGTGCCCCAGTGGTATCCGAGAAGCGTTTTGTCTGTGTCAAAAATCCCCCCTTTTTTTGGGGGTGTGTTTAACAAATCCGAATACTTTCCTGAATAAAAATCCTGGCTTTCCGGTTCGGACCAGGAAGAGAAGCCGTTATTTCTGGCTATCTCGACCGTCTCCTCCTTCAGAAGTCCGCCAAGAGGGAAAAGAGTTCTTGAGAGCTGGTTCTGATTAAGGCTGTAGAGAAAATACGATTGATCTTTTGAAAGATCCCTGGCTTTTAGCAATTTATAATTGCGGCCGTTTTCATCGAATTCAATCTTTGCGTAATGGCCTGTGGCAAAACAATCGGCTCCAAGTTCAGCCCTGGCTTTTTCTGCTAGAAACCCGAACTTGATTTTACTGTTGCATAGAACGCAGGGATTGGGCGTTCTGCCAGAAAGATATTCGGACCTGAAATTCGAAAGAACGACATCGGAAAATTCTCGGGACAGGTCGAAAGTTACGCTCTCAATACCTATAATTTTGCAGGCTTCGTGAATTTTCACTGCCCTTATATCTTTATTCTGTCCAAAGCATGTGTTTTTACTTGAATCAGCTTTCCCCGAAACGCCCCATACGTTCATGGTGACGCCGACGACTTCGTGGCCACCCCTGCTGAGGAGAAACGCCGCCACGGAAGAATCTACACCTCCGCTCATTCCCACTGCTATTTTCATGGGTTCCTTTCTATCTTTGTTTATATATCACAATGATAAATGTTCAAATACTTTCAAAACAACCCTATAATTTTCGAAGGCTTGTTTTTATGAAAAAGGGTTTGTATCAACCCCTGTAACGCCCTTTTTTATAGGGTGGCATTCTACGAATTGTTTTGCAATCATTATGTCAGATTGTAAAATAAATGGGGAAAGGGAAAAATAAAATTATATGAGCTGGTCTGTAAGAAAAAAACACATTACTGATTATAATAACGATAGCGTGGTGTCTTTTGTGACGTGTCCCTGGTGCGGCACAATAGAGACTGAAACAAGGACAAACTGTAAAAATTGCGGCGGACCTCTTCCTGTATTGAGGACTGTTTTTATTGATGAAGACGAGGAATTCCTGTTTGATCCCCCGCCACTTCCACCAAGACAAATATCCGACAGCTACGTGAAAAAAATCGCTGCTTCGAATGCTTTGTTCATCATGAGTTTTGTGTTCAGTATTGTCGGTGGTTGTTTTGGTTTGGTAGGTTTTATTTTGACGATACTGCTGATCACCGCTGTAATCGGGATTCCATTTTTGATCTTGGGAACAGTTATTTTGGTGTTCGGGATTTTTACGCTTAAGAATCAATACGAACTGGCAAAAGAAAAGGTGAATGTTTTGAGAATAGGCGAAGCTACTGAAGGAAAAATAGCAAGTTATGAAGAAAACAAAAATATCACGGTCAACAAAAAACACCCCAAAATTATCAAGTATGAATTTTTTCTAAATTACATCAAATACACCGGTGAAATTACCACATACAAAGATTTGTCGCATTTATACTATGAAGGAAAAAAAGTATGGATTCTTTACATGCCGGAAAATCCAGAAAAAAACACTTTGTACCCTCACCCCTGAAAAAAGTGGTATAAATGAAACCTCTTCTCAAAACGAAAATATCTGAGTTTAATAGACGGTAACCCTCAATAATTTGATGTTGAAATGCCTAATTAAATATGAGAACTTATATCAGTGAATAAAGATTTCGTTTGGTATGCCGCCTATGGATCAAACCTGTGTTTCCAGAGGTTTATTTGTTATATCAAAGGAGGCAGGCCTTTTTTCGGTGAATCGGAAAACACCGGATGCGCTGACAGAGAAATTCCAAATGAAAACAGACAAATTGAAATTCCTTTTTCGATGTATTTTGCTTCCAAGAATGATGGTTTAAAAAGCATAATGTGGGGAAGAGGAGGGGTAGCTTTTCTCGACAAGAAAAACAGGGGTTTGACCTACGGCAGAATGTGGAAAATTAAACAAAATCAATACGAAGAAATCAGAAAACAGGAAAGTCTTTCTTTATACGACGAAGAAATCATCCTGGGGTATGATCTAAACCGTTTACCGATCAAGACAATAACCTCGTCATCAAAAATCGAATTTACCCTAAAGCCTTCTTCAGGCTATTTGATGACAATGACAAGAGGTCTTTGCCAGACCTATGGATGGTCGGGTCAAATTTTACGCCGGTATTTTGAAAATATTGAAGGTTATAAAAATTAAAAATCGGAGGTCTTATGGCCAATATGTTTGATGCCGACAAAGACGGCTTTGACGCTTTTTACTCATTGAAAATATTTTTGGGCGTCTGTCTCGTCGCGGGTGCCGTATTGGCGTATTCATGGGTTTTCGTGAGCGTGTACAAGATATTTTCCAATCCTCAGAATATTGCTCCCTTCAAGCAGATATTTCCGGCTACAGAGGAAGGGGTCAGGATTGAAATTGAAAACAATGACTTAGTTTTGCCCGAAAGCGTGGTTAATTTTATGGCTTATCTGGTGGCGATTTTCTTGCTTCTAATAGCAGTGAAAATCGGCGGTGAAATGCTGTCAAAAGGGTTTTATTTATTGATACCGCCGAAAAAACCTCAGTCAAAACAAAATTAGCCCAAAGGTGGAAGCATGAAAAAAATGATCGGATGTTGCGGATTGGTATGCTCTGAATGCCCCGCTTATATTGCCACCATTGAAGACGACGGCGATAAAAGAGAAGAGACGTCGAAATTGTGGTCGAAAATTTACAATTCAGAGATTAAACCCGAAGACATCAATTGCCTCGGATGTCAGCAGAAAAACGGAGTATTATTCAGCTACTGCAGTATTTGCAAGATAAGAAGCTGTTGTTTCGACAAAAAAATAGAAAACTGCGCTCATTGCTCTTTGTTTTCTTGCGAAAAGACAGAAGAGTTTTTCTCTTACGCTCCTGAAGCCAAAAAGAACCTCGATGAAATAAAGCGAAAATTATAAAAACATCACCAAGGGAATAGTCACGTAGACAAAAGTACTGTATTGAGGTGACAAAAAAGACAGTATTATCGCCAAAGAAGATAAAGCAGACAAAATGAGAACTCTTCTTTTGGTCTTGTTGAAGTTGAAATTTTCATACTCCGGCTTCAAAAGAACTCTATTTTTGTGGACTATATAAAGTTGTATGAAAACAAGAATATTCAGCGTCAGTATATGTATGTTGAAGAAAAAAGCGGAAATGAAATATGAGCCGTGATCATCAATCAGTTCGGTTGAAAAAGGTACGAGAGCGGAAAATAGAAGAAAAATGATCACGGTGAGCATCATAGAGGGTTTAACTTTCTGCAGTTTTTCGAAAATGGAGTGGTTTAAAAGCCAGAATAATCCAAGTATGGCAAAGCTTATTATGTAGTTGATCAACTGAGGATAAACATAAAGAATGAATTTGTGAGTGACTTCGTCGGTCTCAAAAGATTTTAAATCAGGAATTTCAATGCTCAACATCAGAAACGTCATCGCTATGGCGTAGATTCCGTCTATCAAGGTTTCTATTCTGCCGGTATTGTATAAGACTGTTTCATGATTTTTCGGCAATTTATACCTCCCTCAAACGCTTAAATTCGATTATAGTTTTTCAAGTTCGACAAATCAAGACTCACTGTTTTCTAATTTGTTTGACAAAAAAAAACATTGCATATAACCTTAATTTGCTTTTTTAAAACCGTAATTCTCACATAACAAGAGGTAAAAATGCACACAAGAAAAAACTACGACCCCTTCGAGACAGAAAAAAAATGGAGTGAAATATGGAAAAAGGAAAAAACTCATGAATTTGATTTTTCTTCTTCCAAACCTATATATTCTGTAGATACTCCTCCTCCTACAGTATCCGGAAGCCTGCACATGGGGCACATATTCAGTTACACTCACACCGATTTCCAAGTCCGGTTTTTTAGGATGAACGGATTCAATGTATATTACCCAATGGGTTTTGATGACAACGGGCTTCCTTCAGAAATATTGACTGAAAAGAGTTTGAATATTAAAGCCGAAGATCTCCCAAGAGACGAATTCGTCAAAAAATGCCATAGGACATGCTCCGAATTTGAAGTTTTGTACGAAAATCTTTGGAAAAAAATGGCACTCAGTGTCGATTGGAATGAAACTTACACGACAATCGACGATAAGACGAGGAGAATATCTCAAAGATCTTTTTTGGAACTGCTCAAATCCGGTAGGATTTATTACGGTGAAGAACCGGTGATGTGGTGCAGAAAATGCGGTACGGCAATCTCTCAGGCGGAAATTGAAGAAAAGAATTTCCAGAGTAAATTCAACGATATAGCCTTTAAGGTTGAAGGCATGAATGACCTTGAGATTTCTACGACAAGACCCGAACTTCTTCCCTCCTGCGTCGCAGTATTCGTCCACCCCCAAGACGTTAGATACAAAGGATATGTCGGTAAAAGGGGTGTTGTGCCTGTTTTTGGGCAAAAAATCGAAATTATGTCCGATGCCGCCGTCGACATGGAAAAGGGTACAGGAGCCGTGATGTGCTGCACTTTTGGAGACAGACAGGATATTGAATGGTGGAAAAACAAGGGTCTGGAGCTCCGCATTTCTATCGATGAAAAGGGGCGCATGAACAATTTAGCGGGAAAATTCAAGGGAATGGAGATAGACCAAGCCAGGGAGAGTATTTTGGAAGAAGTCCAGAAAAATGGCTGTCTCCTCTCGCGAAGAGATGTAGTTCATCTGGTCAACACCCACGAAAGATGTTCGACTCCAATTGAGTTTCTGTCCAAGAAACAGTGGTTTTTGAGAGTAATGGACATAAAAGAAGAACTCATCAGAAGAGCAGATGAGATAAATTGGTACCCGAAATTCATGAAGAATAGATACGTGGATTGGGTACAAAATTTAGCGTGGGACTGGTGCCTTTCTCGCCAAAGATTTTTCGGAGTGCCTATTCCCATTTGGCGCTGTTCTGAATGCGGAGAGGTAATACTGCCAGATTATTCGGATCTTCCCGTCGATCCCATTGTCACAAATCCGCCGGTTGAAAAATGCCCTAGATGCTCATCTTCAGAGATAATACCTGAAACTGACGTCATGGACACCTGGGCTACATCGAGCTTGACTCCACAAATAAACGCGAAATGGAGGGAAGAAGACGAGAGAAAAGGTTTTCTTCCCATGGACTTGAGACCTCAGGCTCACGATATAATAAGAACTTGGACTTTTTACACGATAGTCAAAAGTCATCTGCACAACAACTCAATTCCCTGGAAAAATATTGTGATTTCCGGTTTTGTGACCATCCCTTCACAGGATTCTCTAAATGTCAATGTGAAGGGAGGCAAAAAGACTTTTAAGTCCGAGAAGCTTTCAAAATCCAAACACGGAGACATAGCTTCTCCTGAGAAACTTCTTGAGAAATACGGCGCTGATGTCATCAGATTCTGGGCGGCTGGAGCTTCTCCGGGGATGGACTTTCAGCTGAAAAATATGGAAGAAATAGACTATGGTAAAAAAGTTGCCACTAAAATATGGAATGCTTTTAAATTCATGTCGCTGCACTTAAAAGGCTACAAACCGGGTTTTCCAGAAAACCTTGAAGTCATGGACGAGTTTATTCTTATGAAGCTCTCTGAAGCCATAGAAAAGTCGACCGAATTTTTCAATTCATACGATTTCAGAATGGCTCGAAATACAGTGTTGGATTTTTTCTGGAGGGATTTCTGCGATTATTATTTGGAAATAGTAAAGGACAGGCTTTACAACCCTCAGACGAGAGGTGAAAACGCCACGAATTCAGCTAAGTGGACTGTTTACAATGTCGGGAAAAATGTTTTGCTGCTTTTCGCGCCTTTTATGCCGTACCTTACCGAAGAAATCAGCAGTTTACTTTTCTGTCCCGAAAATGATTGGAAAAGCATACATCTGGCTTCATGGCCCGTTGGGATTCTTTTAAAAGACAACGAAAAGGTTTTGGAGACAGGTCAAATGTTTTTTGAACTCTTGGGTCAGGTTAGAGAGTACAGAGGCGCCAAAGGGATGTCTCAAAAAGAGGATATTGAAAAAGCGTCGATAGTATCAAACCAAAAAAATATTGAAAATTTTAAAAGAGTTCAAGACGACTTTTCAGCCGTGAGCAGAATAAAAAATATCGAATTGAAAGCCGAAGAAAGCGTGCAAGGGGCAAAAATGATGAACGTTATTCTTTAAAGGCTTTGGCTATTACGATGAAATGAGCTTCACACCTTAAAAATGCCTCTACTACCATAGGGTCGAAATGTTTTCCTTTGTTCTGTAAAATAATTGTTTTGGCTGTTTCGTGGCTGTATGGTTCCTTGTAAATCCTCCTTGAGACCAAGGCGTCGTAAAAATCGGCAAGAGCCACTATTCTTGCAGACAGGGGAATACCCTCACCCGACAAACCTTCCGGATAGCCTGTCCCGTCGTATTTTTCATGATGGTATTTGGCTATTTCAGCGCTCATTTTCAAATATTTTGCTCTTGGTGATTTGTTGTATGCTTCGATTAGAGTATTGAAACCTATCAAAGTGTGGTTTTTCATTTTTTCATATTCGGTATCGTCTAATTTTCCGGCTTTTAAAAGAATTTTGTCGGGTATTCCTACTTTGCCAATATCGTGAAGAGGGCTTGTCAGGTATATTTCTTCGATAAAATTTCTGTCAATTTCCTGAGGAGGATTGGGTCCCTTGGCAAGAGATTCAGCGAGAGCTTTGGAGTAATGCCTCATCCTTTCAAGGTGGTTGCCTGTGTCTGTGTCACGGGATTCGGCGAGTTTCGCGAGCGAGAATATTACGATATCTTTGGTTTGAAGATGGAGAACCCTCTCGGCTGACTTGAGTCTGACTAATATTTCATCTTTGTTGAAAGGTTTTATAATGTAATCATCAGCTCCCGAATCCAGCCCTTTGACAATGTCCTGTTTTTCTCCTCTTCCCGTGACGATGATAATGTAAGTGTATTCATCTCCTTCGCTTTCTCTTATTTTAGAGCAAAGTTCCAGGCCGTCCATCAGGGGCATGTTCCAGTCCGTGATCACGATGTTTGGTCTTTCCCTCCGCCAATTCTCCCATGCGGAAATACCGTCTGAAGCGACAATTACCTCGTAACCGAAACTTTTGATGAAAAATTCGAGAGTCATTCGACCTGTGAATTCGTCGTCCGCTATCAGTACTTTCATGAGTTTATCTTATCTTTTTCAAGTATTTTATCCCAGTTGATGTTTCCGGATTCCGCGATAAAATCGTCAAGTGCCTTTTTTAGTTCTTTCAGCAGATTCACGCAGGCTTGCAAGTCATTGTTCAATGCTGAAACTTCGATATTTTCAGACAAGAAACGAATTTTTTCAGCTCCTATGTAAGATGCGCCTCCTTTTATCGAATGAGAAATTCGCGAAGCGTTTTGGAAATCAGACTTTTCAAAGCATTCAGACAGTGTTACGATTTCATTCGGGGTCTGTTCAATGAAGATCTCCACGAGTTCTTTGAGCATATTCTCTTGTTCCGAATACCTTTTCAGGGCTTCAACAATTTTAAAATTTTCTGAGTTGGACAAGTTGCTGAATCTGCTGACATTGTCTGGATCATTCTTGATTTCACCCAAAACCCATTTTTGCAAAGAATGTTTGATATCTTTGACCGTGACCGGTTTTCGTATATAGTCATTCATCCCCCGGGAAATACATTTTTCTTTGTCGTCTTTGTTGATGTTTGCTGTGAGTGCTATTATCGGAGGTTGGTTGCAGGTTTCACCGAGTTTTCTTATCTCCTCGGCAGCTTGATAGCCGTCCATCTCGGGCATTTGTATATCCATGTAAACTACGTCAAAAGAACTACCGGACAAAAATATCTCCAGAGCTTTATTCCCGTTTTCAGCGGTTTCTACCCGACAACCTAGTTTTTCAAGCATTGTTTTCACTACTTTGCAACTGATCAAGTTGTCTTCCACAAGAAGAACAGTGAATGGGTATTTGTCTGAAAATTCGTCGACAATTTTTTGCTTTTTGGTTTGGATAAAATTTTTAGTTTTGGATGTTTTTTGAGTTTGATCTTGATCGAGAGCCTTTTTTACAGCAAAAAACAAATCAGCTCGGCTGACTGGCTTGGAAAGATAAGATGAAAAACCTGAAGCTAAGAAAAGGTTTTCATCGACGAATTTTCCTACGGAAGACATCATGATCAGGGAAATTCCGGCGATTCTTGGATCTGATTTGATAGCTCTTCCCAAAGCTTCTCCGTCCATTTCCGGCATCAAGTAATCTATGAGAGCAAGTTTATACGGGTTGCCTTCGTTGAAAGATCTGTAAATTGCCTTCAAAGCTTCCAAAGCGTTTGAAAAGATGTCGAATTTCATATTCCAAGTCTGCAGGAATTCAGAGAATATTTTTAGGTTGATTTTATTGTCGTCCACCACCAGAACTTTTATCTCTTCAAAAGAAGGGTCTTGCAGTTTCTCTTGAACATCGCTTTTATCGATCAGAAGGTTGAAAGTGAAAAAAAATTCGGAACCTTTTCCTTGTTCGCTGATGACTCCAATTTTACCATGCATGAGTTCAACCAATTTTTTTGCAATGGATAACCCAAGGCCAGTGCCTCCGTATTTTCTTGTGGTCGAGCTGTCAGCTTGGGTGAAGTTTTCGAAAATGACGTCAAGTTTTTTTTTCGGAATTCCTATGCCTGTGTCTTTGACTGTTACTTTAACCTTTACATTCTCTCGCGAGAGGTTCTGAAAGCAACAATCCACGAGAATATAACCTTTTTCGGTGAATTTAACCGCATTGCCGACTAGGTTGAAAATAATCTGTCTCAATCTGTTTTCGTCTCCGATAAAACGAGTAGGCGCGTCAGGATCGTATCTTATTATCAATTCGATATCTTTGTCATAAGCCAAAGACCTGAAGGATTCAAGCGTTTGAACTATTACTCGTTCAAGGTTAAAAGATTTTTTTTCGATTTCAATTTTTCCGGCTTCAACTTTAGAAAAGTCAAGAATGTCGTTGACTATGGAAATCAGTGTTTTTGAAGAAATTGCCGCCATACGGATATAATCTTTTTGTTCTTCTGTGATTTCAGTGTTTTCTAACAAATTGAGCATTCCGATAATCCCGTTTAGAGGGGTTCGGATTTCATGGCTCATATTTGCCAAAAATTGACTTTTGGCTTTTGTGGCTAACTCTGCTTCTTCTTTGGCCGTTTTTAGTTGGTCTTCAAAAAGCTTTTGCTGTGTGATATCCATCGCAAGTTCATACCTCAGCCATCTTCCGTCCGGCCATTTTATCGCTTTGTTGAAATTTTTATACCATTTCCCTGTTTTCTCATTGAAGTGAATCCACTTGTATGATTTTTCCAAATTCTTGCCGAAAATATACTTGTTCGGGCAAAAATCGCAGGGTTCATCTTTGTTGTTAATCGCCTTGTAGCACTTTTGCCCTGTCAAATCGCCGAAATGGTTTTTCAATGTCTTGTTTGAAAAAACAAATTCATACGTGCTGGGGTCAAGCACGTAAATGATTTCTTCAATGCTGTCGAAGACGGAAAGAAGCTGATCGTGTTCTCGTTTGATCTCTTTTTCGGATTTCAGCCTTTCTGAGATATCCCTCGAAAGAGAAAACAAAACTTGTTTTCCCTGCCAAATTCCCTTTTTTACGGAAGTTTCAACGGGAATATAAGATCCGTTTTTTGCCATCAAAGACAGTCGCCATATTCTGCCGTTTTCCGAAATCATCTTTTTGAAAATTTTTTCCGACAATTTTCTCTGGTTTTTCGGGTAGATTTGATGGACTTTCATCGTGAGCAGTTTCTTTTCCGAGAAGCCGAGTTTTTTGATCAATTCCGTATTGGCTTTTATGATTTTGCCTTCAAAATCTATTATGCAGATAAGGTCTTTTAAATTGTTTAAAATGCTGTTTATTTCATTTGAATAATGCCCGATCTGTAGTATATTTTTTGAAATTTCTGTGGAAAATAGGATCAGTATTTTTGAAACATGTACGTGTGGTTCAATAATACGTATAGATTTATTTTTTTCAGTTTTTTTAACAGCGACAAAAAACAAAATTTCTGATTCTTCAAGCTCTATAAATGGGAATAAGAAGACTTTTTGATTATTTTTTATGTCAAAACAAAAAATGTCCCCGGCCAGTTTTTTCTCTCTTTGAGGGAGTTTTGAAAATTCAGACTCGATAATTTTTCCAAGTCTTGACGGAAATTTCGTGAAAATGTGGTTAAAACCTGATCTGTCGGTTGCCAAAAAACCCGAGTTGTAGCTTTTATCGATTGAATTCACGGATTTAACCGTTTTTTTTACAATTTCAGGAGGTGTAAGAGGCGATGAAAAAAAATAATTCAGAATATCTGCGGACACCTGCAATGAGGTTGCTTTTTCAGCGGTCTTAGTCGCCCTTCGCATTTTAAAATTATACCACTGGAAAATGAATTTGAGTAGGTATGAAAAAAAACTTTATAAAGACAATAATTTCTGATACATTTCCTTTTCCGGGCGGATAGTTCAGCTGGTCAGAACGCCTGCCTTACACGCAGGAGGTCACAGGTTCGAATCCTGTTCCGCCCACCAAAAAAACTGTTTGTGCTCTTTAAACCCTCTTTTCACTTCAACTTCATGGTTTGATGACATGAAGTTTTTCAACGCGACTATCAATATAATATTGAAAAAGCCCCCGGTTGGACAGGGGCTGAAGGTTTATTAGAGCTAATCGATCATTAGACGTTTACGAGGGCGGAAAAACCCATGAAAGCCATTGAAAGAAGAGAGGCGAGAATCAGATTAAGAGGAGTCCCTCTGAAAGGAGCCGGAGGATCTGCTGTTTCAAGCCTTTCTCTGATGCCTGCCATTATCACGAGAGCCAGGGTAAAACCTATCCCTGCCCCGAGAGCGTAGACAAGAGATACAGCGAGAGAATATTTCTTGAGAATGGAATCGATAGCTATACCGAGGATCGCGCAGTTGGTGGTTATCAAAGGAAGGTAAATCCCGAGAGAATGATAAAGGGCGGGGACATTTTTTTTGAGAATCATTTCCACGAGCTGGACGAGAGATGCTATGACAAGGATGAAAGTTATAGTTTGTAGGTATGAAATTCCAAGCGGGTTTAAAACATAGTTTTGAAGTGGCCATGTGACGCTGACAGATAAAACCATGACGAAAATGACGGCAAGCCCCATTCCGATTGCGGAGTCGATTTTTTTACTTACCCCGAGAAAGGGGCAAATTCCGAGAAATCTGCTGAAGACGAAGTTGTTGACGAGAGCGGCTGAAATGAATATAAGTATAAAGATCATTTTGTCACCTCATTTCCTCTTGGCTGTGAAAAGGTTGACAAAAGCCATCATAAGACCCAACATCAAAAAACCACCCGGTGGAAGAATCATGATGAGCATTGAATTATTCTGGTAAGATTGACCGAGTATATTTATTCCCAATACTGTACCATTGCCTAAAAGTTCCCTTAAAGAACCGAGGATGAAAAGTGTCAGAGTAAACCCTATGCCCATCCCAAGTCCGTCTAAAAACGATAAAAAGATGTTGTTTTTTGAAGCGAAGGCTTCAGCTCTTCCGAGGATAATGCAGTTGACGACGATAAGAGGTATAAATAGTCCGAGAACTTTGTATAACTCAAGAAAATAAGCATTCATGACCAGTTGAATTACTGTCACGAAAGAGGCGATGACAACTATGAAGATGGGTATTCTGACTTCGGAGGGCACAAAATTCCTTATCAATGATATGACTATGTTTGATCCAAGCAAAACGGCTGTCGCGGCTATCCCCATAGCCAAGCCATTTTGTGCGTTGGTTGTGACAGCCAGTGTTGGACACATCCCGAGGACGATCACGAGAACAGGATTTTCTATTATTATTCCTTTCCAAAATTCGTAGAGAGGAGTGTTTTTTTTCATCTTGATTCCCCTGTGTTCAATGAATCTACAAGATGAAGACTTTGGTTGACCGCGAAACAGACCGCGCGAGGAGAAATAGTGGCGCCGCTGATCGCATCAATGTCTCCACCGTCTTTTTTTACAGATAAAGCGCCGTTGACTAAAATCGAGTTGTCTAAAGATTTTCCGGAGAACTGTTCCCTCCAGGTTGAATCGATGACTTTGGCTCCGAGACCGGGAGTTTCGCTTTGGCTGAGTATTTCTATTGAAGTTATTGAATTGTCTTTTAAATCGATTCCTGTCAGCACGGTTATTTTTCCTCCGTAACCAATGCCGGTGTCTTCCAAGGCGATACCGACAGTGTCGCCATTTTTCAGTGCGAGATAACCTTTTTGGATGGTGTCGCCATTTTCTGTCACGAAATAATATGGAGCGTTAATTGGATTGTTGTCCGGTTCGAGAGATTCGAAAACACTTTCGATTTTAAGCCCTTTCTGGATTATCTCGGCTTTCTGGATCGGCTCTTTTGTAACACTGTAAACAATCGCCAGGAGTGAGCCGCATATAACGGTAACTATCGTGAGTGAAAATACCAGTTTAAGCATCACGCCTCCTTTGTGCCGAAAATTTTAGGCTTGATGTATCTGTCTATAAGAGGAGTGAAAGCGTTCATTATCAATATCGAATAACTTACTCCCTCTGGGTACCCTCCGTAGGATCTGATCACTACAACCAGAATTCCCGCTCCCAAACCAAAAATTGCCTGGCCTAAGTTGGACATTGGAGAAGTGACCATGTCCGTTGCCATAAAGAAGGCTCCAATCATCATGCCTCCTGTTATGACAGCGAAGACGGGGTTGCCAGTGAAGAAACCTTTATGTCCACCGAGAATCCAAGCCAAAACACCAACCGTGAGTATGTAGGTCAAGGGCAGTCTCCAATTGACTATTTTCATAGCACATAAAAATACCCCTCCGAGCAGCAGGAGAAGAGCAGAAGTCTCTCCTATGCAGCCTCCTGTGTTTCCGAGAAAAATATTTTTCAAGGAATCCCACTTATAAAGAGAGGCTACGGAGCCTTCTGCTTTAGCTCTTTGCTCGTCGGTGGAAGCAGGGTTGGAGAGAATTCTCTTGGCGTCTTTCATGACTCCAAGCGGGGTTGCGGCGGTGACCGCGTCAAGTTCTTCTTGTGTAAGTGTTATCTGAAGATTTGACCTTAATACATCCGCCGAGAAACCTGACGAAGTGGATTTGGAAATTACGGGAGCTGTCCAGCTTGCAGTCATGATGGTTGGATAGGCGGCGACGAGAAAGGCGCGACCGATAAGAGCTGGGTTGAAAATATTGTGACCCAGACCACCGAATATCATCTTGCCGATCAGAATAGCTACAAAAGAACCTACAACCGGTATCCAAATTGGAACTGACGGAGGTAAATTAAGAGAGAGAAGCAATCCTGTCAAAGCCGCGCTTCCGTCAGTAAGGCTTTTCAAACCTCTTTTTCGCAGCAGTTCGGCGACAGCTTCAGCCGTCATTGCTGAAATGACTCCTGTCAGCATTAAAAACCCGGAGTAAGGGCCAAAGAAAAATATTGATGCGATGGAAGAAGGCACCAGTGCAGCTATAACGAGAAGCATTATTTTTCTTGTGGTATTTGAGCCTTTTATATGAGGAGAAGAACCGAGTTGAAATCCGTTTGTCATTAAGCACCTCTCTTTTTCTGAGCGATGATAGTATTTTTCGCAAGTCGTATGAGATGAACAAGGTCTATGCCGGCAGGGCAGACAAAACTGCAGGAGCCGCATTCGATGCAATCCATTGCGCCGATCTTTTTGGCGGTTTCAATGTCTCCGATCTTGGTTCTCTGGGCTAATTCAAATGGCATAAGGCCCATGGGGCAAGCAGAGACGCACTTGGAACATCTAATGCAGTTTGTTTCTGTTTTTTTCTTCGCCTCGGATTTGTTCAAGACAAGAATTCCTGAAGAACCTTTAAGGATGGGAATTTCATCTGTTCTCTGGTTTATTCCCATCATGGGTCCTCCCAGAATCAATTTTCCGGGTTCGCCATTGTACCCTCCAAGAAACTTGATTATATCGCTGACAAATGTACCTATAGGCACGTTAAGGTTGGCTCTCTTGACAACGGCTCCAGTCACCGTAGTCACTCTTGTTACAAGAGGCATGCCATTATAGACAGCGTCGTAAAGAGCGGCGGCAGTTCCTACGTTTTGAACGAGGACGTTGACGTCGACTGGAAGACCGCCGGAAGGGACTTCCCTTCCGGTAATCGCATTTATGAGTTGTTTTTCAGCGCCTTGCGGATATTTGGTCTTCATGACCTTAACTTCTATCCAATCTTCCTTTTCGCAGATTTTAGTCCATTCTTTGATAGCTTCGGGTTTGTTGGATTCAATTGCTATGTAAGTTTTTTTTGCTTTGCATGATTTCATCATGAGTTTCGCGCCCAAGAGTATTTTTTCAGGTTGTTCGAGCATCAATCTGTAATCAGCGGTCAGGTATGGTTCGCACTCGGCTCCGTTTAATATCAACCATTCATAGTATTTGTCTTTTGGGGGTATGAGTTTGACGTGTGTCGGGAAAGTAGCTCCTCCCATTCCGACTATACCCGATTTTTTCGCTATATCAGCTATGTCCTGGGGGGAGAGTTTATCAGGATTTTCGACCGGTTTAACCGATTCGTCGAGAGTCGAGTTTTCTTTGTCCGTTTCAATTATTACCGCAAGTCCTCTTCCGGTGACAGGATGGTTTATGTAATCTATGTCTTTAACTTTTCCGCAGGCACTGCTGTGAATGTTGGCTGAAATAAATCCCTGGGCTTCTCCCAAAAGCTGGCCTTTTTTGACGAGATCTCCCTTTTGAACCAAAGGCTTTGCGGGAGCGCCAAGGTGCTGAAGCAGGGGTATCGCGATGACAGGTTGAAGAGGAAAGTCGAATATGCTTTCGTTTTCAGAAAGCTCTTTTTTCTCGGGAGGATGTATACCCCCTTCAAAAGAGATTTTATTCATTAAGGTGCATCTCCTTTTTGAGTGTCTTCATCTATCCAAGGGTCGACGAGGTATTTTCTGAGAGCAATCCAACTGCCAAAAATCCCGAAAAGAAATCCTATAGCCGTCAGAATCGAAAACATAGCCAGTGTAGGAAACATGATGTTCGCCGCCCACTTTCCAAGCATCTTGATGGCAAAATACAAAGCCGAAGAAGCCAAAATTCCTGATAATATCCCGTGTATGCTTCCCTCCAAAAGAAATGGTTTTGTCACAAGAGAGTCCGATGCTCCAACAAGCTTCATAATTGCTATTTGTTCCCTTCTTGCGAATACGTTTAGTTTTATTGTGTTGGCAATTACGAAAATCGAAGCAATCGCTATTATTATCCCGGTGATTAGGTCTGCCATTACTATCGTTTTTATCCATCTGTCCAGGGTGTCAATCCAGATTTTTCCGTAGCTTATTTCTTCTACGCGACCCAGAGAGACATCAAGGGTATCCGAAATTTTGTGCGAGATGTTTTCGAGATATTCAGAAGTCCTGAATCCTACTGAAGGGTATACGATAAAAGAAGCGGGAAGAGGGTTGAAGTCTGGACCCAGCAACTCTGAAAACTCGGGAAAGTCGGTCTTGAATCTTTCCAGAGCTTCTTCTTTGTCTATGTAGACAACTGAATCCACTTCTTCGATCGAGGATATCAAATGAAAAAGGGTGTCTGTCCTCGCTTCGTAAACACTCTGAACTTTGTCCATGGGTATATCTTTAAGAAACACTTCAATCTGAACGTGCTTTTGGGCGATATTTATCAGGATGAGAAGATTTACGGTCAGTACGACAAAGACTCCGAATATAAACAAGGAAAGAGACATTACTCCTATACTTACAGAGCTCATGAGCTTATTTTTGAATATGCCTCTTAAGGCTTCACTTATTGTGTACATTTGAATTCATTCCCAGCGCAGATGAGTCGGCTATTATTTTTCCTCCTTCAAGCGACAGTACTCTGAAAGGAGTATTTTTGACGTAATCAAGCTCGTGAGTAGCCATTATCACTGTTGTTCCAGCGTTGTTTATGTCTTTAAGAATTTGAAAAATCTCTGCGGATCCAACAGGATCTACGTTTCCGGTCGGTTCGTCGGCGATGAGGACAAATGGATCTCTTACCAGGGCTCTGGCAATGGAAACTTTCTGCTGTTCGCCTCCCGAAAGTTGATAAGGAAACTGGTGTATTTTATGGGTCAGCCCGAGTGAAGCCAAAACCTGTGAAATTTTCTCTTTTATTATTTTCCTCGGAGTTCCCGTCACGAGTAGGACAAAAGCTATATTGTCGTAAACTGTTCTGTCTTCCATGAGTCTGAAATCCTGGAATATAACTCCGACTTTTCTTCTGAGGAGGTGGATCTGGTTTTTTGGGGTCCCCGGAATTCTAAAACCAGCGACTTGGATGTACCCCTTGCTTGGAGAAATGGCGCCGTAGATGAGTTTTAAAATAGTGCTCTTGCCGGATCCGCTCGGTCCAACGATGAATGTATAAGAACCTTGTTCTATGCTGAACGTCAGATCGTCAAGGGCCTTCCAGTCTTTTCTGTAAACTTTTATCACCTGGTTGAATTCTATCATCTGAAAAACTCCAGAGATTTTTCGAATATTGTTTTTTCATCGAGTTTGTAATGAGATAGAAGTTCTTCTTCGGAGCCTGACATCCCGAATTGGTTGTCTATAGCGACAAACCGCATATACGCAGATCTGTCTTTTGAGATTAGAAGCGCGATAGCGGACCCGAGTCCACCGTTTATAGAATGCTCCTCAGCTACGAGAACCTTCCCTGTCTTACTGGCGTAACAGGCTATAAGATCTTTATCCAGAGGTTTGATCGTGTGGACATCGACAACAGAAGCCTCGATCCCTTCAAGAGAAAGTTTTTCGGCGGCGAGAAGGCTCTGATAGACCATAAGTCCATGAGCAAAAATCGTCATGTCTGCGCCTTCTCTGAGAATTAAAGCTTTTCCAATTGACACGTTCTCGCTCTCTTTGTGAATTTCTGGCGCTTTGCCTCTGGGGAGTCTGAAGTAAAATGGACCAGGGGAGTTTGCGGCTTCTTTTATCAGTTCTACAGTAGATGTTGAATCGCAGGGAGAGACAACCCTCATGTTCGGAATGACCGACATCAACGCGATGTCTTCAATTGCTTGGTGAGAAGAACCGTCAGGTCCGACTGTTATCCCCGCGTGAGTTGCGACGAGTTTGACGTCAAAGTTGCCGTACGCGACCGTGTTTCTTATCTGTTCCCAAGCTCTTCCTGTCAAAAACATCGCGAAAGTGCTCGCGAAAACGGTGAAACCGCAGGTTGAAATCCCGGCGGCAGTGTTGACCATGTCGGCTTCAGCTACTCCCATGTCAAAAAACCTTTCGGGGAATGCAGCCGCGAAAAGAGCTGTCTTGGTTGACTTGGACAGATCGGCGTCTAAAACCGCAATTTTGTTGTTTGTCTTTCCGAGCTCTACGAGAGTTTTTCCGTATGCGTCTCTCGGAGAAGAAAACACGGGTTTATCCATTTAAGAGGTCCATAGCCTTTTCGTATTGTTCTTTGTTGGGTGCCACCCCGTGCCAGTCCACGCAGTCTTCCATAAAACTGACGCCTTTTCCTTTGACGGTGTGTGCTATAACTGCAAGAGGTGGTCCGTCTATAGCCCTTTGTGAAGCATTTTTGAGGGTGTTTAAAATCATCGAGTGATCGTGGCCGTCTATCTCAATTACGTCCCAAAGAAATGCTTTAAATTTGTCTGGGATCGGCTCGGGGCTCTTTACAGAGTGTATGTATCCATCTATCTGGAGATGGTTGTAGTCTATTATTGCAGTGAGATTTCCGCTTTTGTAAAAACCTGCGCTCATAGCGGCTTCCCAGATGTTGCCTTCCTCAATTTCACCATCGCCCAAAATCGCGAAAACTCGGGAGTCCTGTTTGAGAAGTTTTAAGCCCAAAGCCATACCGTGGGCTATGGATAGTCCTTGTCCTAATGAACCTGTGGGAGCTTCGACTCCCGGGGTGTCTAAATTGAAAGGATGACCATGAAGAGTTGAACCCAGTTTTCTTAAAGTCCATAAATCTTCTTTAGGGAAAAAACCGGCCTCTGACAAAACAGCGTATAGGGCGGGTGCCGCGTGGCCTTTTGACAGGACAAACCTGTCTCTTTGGGGCCATTTAGGTTGATCTGCCCTGTATCGCAGAATGTCTCCGAAAAAAATAACGGTCATTATGTCAATAACGGAGAGACTTCCTCCAGGATGACCTGATCCTGCGAGATATATCATGCGAATAATATCTTTCCTGAGTTTACACGACAGAGATTTCAAAGATTCAATTTCCAGAAATTCCCTCCGAGATAAAAATGAAAACTAAAAGATACAATTTTAATTTTTTACTGTCAAGTCCGATGGATTCACAAGTCTTTTTATATTTTCAATGTTTTAGAGAATAGATAGAATTGAAAAAAACAGCATTATTTCCGGTAATATGATTGATTGAATTAAAAAGTGTTGACAGAGGTCGATTTTAAAACTGATCTTGAAACTAGTGTTTTATTTCCAGATGGGTGAGATATTCATTTATGGAATTGTTCAGTTTTTTTTCCGTTTCAGTTTCGTTTTTTCCTTGTACAAAAAAATAAAACTTAATTTTCGGTTCTGTCCCGGAAGGGCGAGCGACTATTTTTGTGCCATTGTCAAAAAGAATGGAGATGACGTTTGATTTGGGGAGTTTTGTCTTGCCAATCAAATTTCCTTTATCATCGATAATTTTATTTTCAAAGTAATCTTCGAGAATTTTTAACTTGCCATCTGTTGATACTCTCGGCGGGTTTTTTCTGAGTTTGGACATTATACCATCGATATTTTCTTTGCCTTCCAAACCTTCGAATGTGAATGTCATCAGCTTTTCTCTGTGGACTCCGTATTTTCGGTATATTTTGTCTAATTTTTCCAGAACTGTCTTGCCTTCGCTTTTTGCGATTGAGGAAATTTCCGCGATAATAAGAGCGGCGTTGATGCCGTCTTTGTCTCTGGCGTGTGTCCCGATGAGATAACCGTAGCTTTCTTCTCCTCCGACGAGGAATTTCATCTCGGGTCTTTGATTTTCGAAGTTCGTTATCATTTCGCCGATGTATTTAAAGCCTGTTAGAGTGTTGAAAATTGGGGTCTTGTAGAAGTCCGATATAGACTGCCAGAGTTCGCTTGTAACTATTGTTTTCACGGTGTAAGGGTTTTTGGTTTTTTCGGCTTTTTTTGAAAGAACATGTTCAAAAATAAGAGCTCCGGTCTGATTGCCGTTTAGAAGGTAAAACTCGCCGTTTTTATCCCTGACGGCGAGCCCTATCCTGTCGGCGTCAGGGTCATTTGCTATGGCTATGTCGGCATCGATCTCTTTTGCCCTTTTAAGGATCAATTTCCATGCGCTCGGATCCTCTGGATTAGGGTATTGGACAGTGGGAAATTCTCCGTCTGGAGTGGACTGTTCTTTGACCGTCTCTAAATTTACAAAGCCGGCTTGTCTGAGCGATTCGGGGGCTATTCTGAAACCCGCTCCGTGGAGAGGGGAATAGAGTATTTTGACGTTTCTCCCGTTTTCCTGAGACATTTTTTTGTCGGTTAAAGAATTCAACAATTCCTCTTTGTAAGATTCTTCAACTTCTTGAGGTACTTTTTTTACGATTCCTTCTTTTAGGGCTTTTTCAAAATCAAAGGTCTGCACTTTATCGAAAGTAGTCTCTTTTACCTTTTCTAAAATTTCTCCGTCCTCCGGCGGCACAACTTGGCATCCGTCGTTTCCATAGACTTTGTATCCGTTGTATTCGGGAGGGTTGTGGCTCGCGGTTATGACTAAACCCGTCTTCGAGCCTAAATACCTAACGGCATAGCTCAGAAGAGGGGTTGGCGTCGGTTCCTCAAAAATATAGGCGATTATTCCGTTGGCGGCGAAAACAGATGCGGCTCTCTGACAGAAAATTTTAGAATTCCGCCTTGAATCGAAAGCTATAACAGCCGTTATCTCACCTGAATATCTGTTTTTGATGTATTGCGCCAAACCCTGAGTCGCCCTTCCGACGGTGTATATATTCATCCTGTTTGTTCCGACATCCATCTTGCCTCTCATTCCGCCTGTTCCGAATTCGAGGTCAGTGTAAAAGAGTTCTTTTAGAATACTCTGATCGGCTGAGTCGATTAATGATTGCACTCTTTTTTTTGTCTCTTCGTCGAAAGGGTCCTCTAGCCATATTTTTGCATTATCCAAAAAAAATCCGTTCATTTAAAACCTCCGGTGTTTATAATAGAAGATATACTCAGGTTGTGCTACAGTCAACGCCGTCATGAAAGGATTGAGATGAGATTGGGATACGGAAGGCAGTGGATAGACGATGATGATATTAACGAAGTTGTAAAAGTCCTAGAAAGTGATTTAATATCTCAGGGTTCAAAGATAGAAGAATTTGAAAATGCGATTCGCGACTACACCAGAGCCAAATATTGCGCGGTCTTTTCGAGCGGTACCGCCGCATTGCAGGTTGCGATTTCCGCTCTGGATTTGCCCTCCGGTTCCGAAGGAATAACCTCGACGATGACTTTTGTCGCGACAGTAAATGCCATGATTCACAACGGAATCAAGCCCATTCTTTGCGACATTGAACCTAAAGACTTCCTGATGGACCTTGAACAAGTTGAGGACAAGGTAAAGGACAAGACGCAAATTATAGTGCCTGTACATTTTGCCGGGCTTCCCTGCGACATGGAGAGTATCGACAGGATATCCATGCGAAGAAAAGGGAAAAAAATTCCTGTAATCGAAGACGCCGCTCACGCCTTGGGAAGCACATATTCCAGCGGCGCTAAGGTAGGATCCTGCGAACATTCTGATATGACGATATTTTCGTTTCATCCCGTAAAAGCGATAACAACCGGTGAAGGTGGCGCAATTACGACGAACGACGAAAAACTCTACAAAAGAATAATCGCCCTGAGAAACCATGGTTTTGAAAGAAATTCCGATGGTATAAACGAGATGAAGTATTTGGGCGGCAATTTCAGGATGACTGATTTTCAAGCCGCTCTGGGAACGAGTCAACTCAGAAAAATCGACAGGTTTGTCTTGAGAAGAAGAGAAATAGCGAAAATGTACAGAGAAAAGCTGGGAAAGAATTCTTTTGTGAAATTTCAGGATTCTCCCAGGGAAAAGAATTCTTCAATGCATATTATGGTCATGCTGTTTGATTTTGAAAAGACCGGTCTTGATAAGGACAAGTTCCGGGAAAAACTCAGAGAAAGCGGGATCTTTACCCAGATTCACTATCTTCCGGTTCACATGCACGAATACTACAGAGAAAGGTTCGGCTATAAAACCGGGGATTTTCCGGTTTCTGAAGAGTATTTCCGGGAAGCTCTTACCATACCTCTTTATCCCAAGATGACGGATGAGGAAGTTGAGTTTGTAGGAATTTCGATTCTTTCTTCTGTGGAAGAATTGTTGACATAAAATGTTTCACAAACAGGGAAATTCGTGAAAGAAAAGGCCATTATCACAAAAATAACGAGTAAAAGGGATTATTTTTTCTACTTCAAGGAATTGTTTAAATACCGTGAGTTGATATTTTTCATGACATGGAGAGATATTCTCGTTCAATACAAACAGACTTTAATCGGATTAGCTTGGGCTGTTTTCAAGCCGTTGACGACAATGCTCATATTTACTTTCATATTTGGTAAAGTTGCAGGTCTTCCTTCGGACGGAGTCCCATATCCTCTTTTGGTTTTGTCTGGATTGCTGCCTTGGCAATTTTTTTCAACCTCACTCACTCACTCTTCCTCAAGTTTAGTGTCAAACCGAGAATTGATTTCAAAGATTTATTTTCCGAGAATGATTTTACCTCTCAGTTCGTTCGGAGTGTCGTTGATAGATTTTTTGATTTCTTTGATTATACTTTTGGGTTTGATGTTTTTTTATGGAATGGGTTTGACTTGGAAATTGGTTTTTATTCCCATTGCAGTTTTGTTTTGTTTTTTGCTATCTACGGGATTTGGTCTTTTATTTTCATCCATAAACGTCAAGTATAGAGACGTCAATCATGCTTTACCTTTCTTTATTCAGTTAAGTTTGTTTTTGTCGCCTGTGGCTTACAGCAATAATTTGATACATGGCGAGTGGGGTTTTTTACTTTCGTTAAATCCTTTAACAGGGTTGGTAGAACTTTTCAGATGGTGTTTTTTTTCTGGTATTCGGATAAATTTATTTTCTGTAGCATTGTCTTTTATTTTTACGGCGGCAATATTTTTTATCGGAAGTGGGTATTTCCTGTTTTATGAGAGAAAATTCGCGGATGTGATATGAAAGCTATAAAAGTGACTGATTTGAAAAAAAAATACAGAATAGTAAGCTCCACGGAATCTAGATACGGAACACTTAGAGATTCAGTTGCGGAAAACTTCAAAAAAGCAGAAGAAATTTTAAAGAGAGGCAGATCAATTTTTAAAGATAAAAAAAGTGATTTTTGGGCTTTAAAAGGGATATCTTTCAACGTCAGTGTAGGGGAGAGGCTGGGCTTGATAGGAGCAAACGGCGCAGGGAAGACTACTGTACTGAAAATTTTAAGCCGTATAACCAACCCGACTGCCGGTGAGGCTGTTTTAAGAGGAAGGGTGGCTTCTCTTCTTGAGGTGGGGACTGGTTTTCATCCTGAACTGTCTGGCAGAGAAAACATTTTTATGAACGGTTCAATACTCGGCATGAAAAAAGAAGAGATTAAAAGAAGATTTGATCAAATAGTCGAATTTTCCGGAATAAGTGAATTTATTGACACCCCTGTCAAGAGGTATTCTTCGGGAATGTATGTAAGACTTGCGTTTTCCGTCGCCGCACATCTTGAATCTGAAATCCTTCTGATAGATGAAGTGCTAGCGGTAGGAGATGTCAAATTCCAGGAAAAATGTTTAAAAAAAATGAAAGACATAACAGGGGAAAGCGACAGGACAATCGTTTTTGTCACACATAATATGGCTGCTCTAAACAGATTTTGCGAAAGGGCGATGATTTTAAACAATGGCAGTTTGATTTTTGATGGACCGGTTGGTAAAGCTATTGAAAAGTATCTTTCTTTCGGGGATGAAGTCAGAGAGAAAATCGAATGGTCTGAAAGAGAAAGGCCTGGAAACGGGCAAATCAAGATAATAAGCATTGAAGTTCTGAATAGCGACTTTTTGCCCTCAAAGTCTGTTCCAATATCTCAAAATTTTCACGTTAGAATAGTCTACGAAGTGGCTATAAAAAAAGTAAAACCGCAATTTTCTTTGGTTTTAAGCGATAAAGGAGGGAATTGCCTTTTTGGTTCCATAAACAACACTGACACAGAATACTATGGTGTTCAATTAGACGAGGGCAGGTATAGCGCGACATGTCAAATTTACGGAAACCTTCTAAACGCAGGCGCTTATT